>NZ_JAWHTE010000017.1:0-107387 GCF_032586175.1 Ovoidimarina sediminis | reverse complement strand
TTGATGGTTCAGATGAGCCAGAAACCCTCCGTTACGAAAACCCTTTAATCAGTCCCACAGGTGCTGATCCCGGACACATGTCCGATAGTGGCTTGCCGCGGAGGCTCGGGAAGACGAGGTCGGAGCCATCCTTTAGTTCCTCAGCTTCGCGAAGGATCTCGATCGCTCTACGGGAAAGAGGAACTATGTGAGGTCGCCCTGACTTCGAACGGTCTGCTGGGATCGTCCATGTCGCACATGTCGCCGTGTCGCACGGGGTCAGGTCAACTTCGTCCCATCTTGCTAATCGCGCCTCTCCGGAGCGACAGGCCGTCAGAGCAATGAACTCAAGAGCCAGTTTTGTCGCGATCCAGGCGCGTGATGCCGTCACTGTCTCGATGCAGCCGGACACCTCGGAATAGGGCAGGGACTTGCGATGCTGGACAGCCCGAGTTTCGCGGGGCAGCGCGAGTGCCTGGGTGGTCGCTGGGTTGTTCTCACAATGCCCTTCGGCAATGCCCCACTTGAAGACGGAGGACACACGGTAGACGAGCTTGCGTGCGATGCCCGGAGCCGTCGCGCGTACGGCCAGAATTGCGCGACGCACATCGGCGCTTGTCACGTCCGGAAGGGGCACGCTGCCGAAGCGAGGGAAGATATAGTTTTCGAGCGTAGACAGAAACGCCTTCCGATCCTTTGGGTTCTTCCAGGTCGGGGAGAGCTCAAGATGTGCCTGTCTCGCGGCGTCTTCGAATGTCGGTGTTTCCCGCGCCCTAGCTTTTTCGGCGAGCGGATCGCGGCCCTTCAACGCAAGTCTCTTGTTTTCGAAAGCCTGCTCGCGGGCTTCTGCAAGTGTTACGAAGGGCGGAGCCCCCAGGCCGATGTCATGACGCTTTCCCCGGATCGTGAGGCGCTGCACGAATGAACGGCGACCCGATTTCTTGACCAGAAGAAAGAGACCAGTCCCTTTGCCATCATGATACTTGCCTGGCACGTTGACGTTCTTGACGAACGCGGCCGTAAGCGCCTTGGAGTTCGATGACTTTGTAATCTCCACTCTCATCCCCCCGATTGTTCCCCCTAAATAATATGGAACAGGGAGGAATGTATAGGGCGCCCTCGGAGGAAAATCTAAGCAAAAATAGTATTTTATTCGAGAACTTTGGAACTCCTTGGCATTCGTGAGATCACAAGATGGCGCATCCCCAGCGCGCCACGATCCTCTTCAGAACCTCCTAGCCTAGATCTCCGGGTACACGCCGGTCAGGTCACAATCGATGTCGCGTTCGTCCCGAGGACGTCGCCTGCCTGGGTTGCGGTGGCCGTTGTCTCGCTCCACCATGATCGTGGCGCAGAGTGGTCGCTAGGGAGATTTCGGATGATGGACGGGGCATGTTGCGGGCCGGGCTATGTGAGCCCGGCGGAGGCGATCCGGGCACCGCGGGAAAAGCTTCTCTACACGATCGCGATCTATACCGGCACGGGCATTCAGAAGCCCGACTACCTGGCCACGGTCGATGCTGATCCGGACAGCCCGACCTATGCCCAGGTGATCCACCGGCTTGAAATGCCCGGTATCGGGGACGAGTTGCATCACATGGGGTGGAACGCCTGCTCGTCCTGCCATGACGACGCGTCGATGAGCCGGAGGTACCTGCTGGTCCCCGGTGTGCGGTCGAACAACATCCACGTGGTCGATACGGCCACAGATCCCCGCGCACCGCGGCTTCACAAGGTGATCGACGGGGCGGAGATCAAGCGGAAGGCCGACCTGAGCGGACCACATACGGTGCATTGCCTCGGCTCGGAGATCATCATTTCTTTCCTCGGCGATGCGAAGGGTGAGGCGCCCGGGGGGTACCTTCACCTCGACAAGGAGTTCGAGATCGTGGGGCGATGGGAGGCCTCGATGGGCGATATCCCGTTCGGGTATGACTTCTGGTACCAGCCGCGCCACAACGTGATGGTGAGTTCGGAATGGGCGGCGCCGAACACGTTCATGCCGGGCTTCGACCTCGAAGAGGTGGGGCATCTGAAGTACGGGCGTCGCCTGCATATCTGGGATTTCGAGAAGCGGGTGCCGGTCGAGAGCCTGTATCTGGGGGAAGACGGGCTGATCCCGCTTGAGGTGAAGTTCCTGCATGACCCGGACAGCACGCACGGCTTCTGCGGCGCGGCCTTGAGTTCCAACGTCATCCATTTCTGGAAGTCGGAGGCGGGCAAATGGGAATGGGAGAAGGTCATCGATGTGGAGAACGAGCCGCATCCCGAATGGCCGATCCCGGTGCCGGGCGTGATGAGCGCGATCCTCGTGTCGATGGATGACAAGTACCTCTATCTCAACAACTGGTTGCACGGGGATATGCGCCAGTACGACATCACCGACCCGCACAACCCGAAGCTGACCGGCCAGGTCTGGATGGGGGGTCTTCTGGGCCGGGCGCCAGAGGTGAACGGGGTGAAGGTGGCGGGCGGCCCGCAGATGTTCCAGCTGTCGCTCGACGGGCGGCGGCTTTACGTGACGACCTCGCTGTTTTCGACCTGGGACAACCAGTTCTACCCCGAGATCCGCACCCAGGGCGGGGTGATGGTGATGATCGATTGCGATGTCGAAAACGGGGGTATGTCGATCAACCCCGATTTCATCGTGGATTTCGGGAAGGAGCCGAACGGGCCCAGCCGGTGCCATGAAACCCGCTATCCCGGCGGCGACTGCACGAGCGATATATGGCTGTGATACGGGGGGTGGGACGTGCCGCCCCGGGCTTGCCCCGGGGCCTCGCCGGACGCGGGTGGGGAGGTCCCGGGGCAAGCCCGGGACGGCCTCTGTGACGGGGACACGGACGATCACCATCGCGAACCGCGGCGGCGCGGTGTTCGAGGTCGCGGCGCGCCGGCCCTTGCTGGAGACGCTGCGGGAGCAGGGGGTCGACCTTCCCTATGGTTGCAAATGCGGCGGCTGCATCACCTGTGCCGCGAAGCTTGTGGAGGGCCGGGTGGACCAGCGGCGGCAGACGGCGCTGAACAACCGGCAACTTTCCCATGGCTATGTTCTTCTGTGCGTGGCGCGACCCGAGACCGACCTGACCCTTGAGATCGGCGTGGAAAGCCACGACAAACTATATCGCAACCCCTTTCTCGATCCGCTTGAGCCGCATGAGCTCAAGGCGGATATCGCAACGCCAAAGGAGGCCTGAATGCCAGAGGCCGATATCGACCGGATCTATGATTACGACCCCGCCTATATTGCCGGCATCCTGAAATCGGTGAAGTCGATCGCGATGGTGGGGGCAAGTGCGGACAAGACCAAGTTCAGCTATGGCGTGCTGCGGGTGTTGCACGAGACCGGATACGACATGATCCCGGTCAATCCGAACCCGAACGTGACCGAGATCAGGGGCATCAAGGTTTACCATTCGCTGGCCGAGATCGACCGGCCGGTGGACATGGTCGAGGTGTTCCGCCCGAAGGAAGAACTTTACGGGATTGCAGAGCAGGCAATCGCCATCGGGGCGAAGGTTCTTTGGGGACAGATCGGGGTATACGATGATGCCGCTGCGAAGCTGGCGGAAGACGCGGGTCTGAAGGTGGTGATGAACCGCTGCCCGAAGATCGAGCTGTTCCGCCCGTTCTGGAAACCGAGGCTGGACCTGGCGATCTGACATGAACGAGACCCTGCCACAGCCCCTGTTGCGGGCCGATCAAGACGGGGTGGCGGTGCTGACGCTGAACACGCCGCGCTCTATGAACGTGCTGTCGGAAGCGATGCTTGCGGCCTTGTCCGCGGCGCTTGATGCGATTGCCGAGGACCGGAGCGTGAAGGCGGTTATCCTGCGCTCTGCCGGGGATCATTTCTGTGCCGGGCATAACCTGAAGGAAATGACGGCGCGGCGCGCCGATCCTGATGGCGGCTTCCAATATTACCAGGATCTCTTTGCGACCTGTTCTGCGATGATGCTGCGGGTCGTGCGACTGCCGCAGCCGGTGATTGCGGAGGTGAAGGGGATCGCGACGGCGGCCGGATGCCAGCTTGTGGCGTCGTGCGATCTGGCCGTGGCCGCAGAGAATGCGCGTTTCGCGACCTCGGGCGTCAATATCGGGCTGTTCTGTTCGACGCCGATGGTGGCGCTGAGCCGGAATGTGCCGCGGAAGCTGGCGATGGAGATGCTTCTTCTGGGGGAATTCCTGCCAGCGGCGCGCGTGGCGGAGATGGGCCTTGTGAACAGGGTGGTGCCGCTGGCCGAGCTGGAAGGCGCGTCGATGGAGATGGCGCGGATCGTTGCGGAGAAATCGCCGGGAGCGGTGAAGATCGGCAAGCGTGCGTTCTACGAGCAGGCGGAGATGCCCCTTGAGGAGGCCTATGCCTTTGCCGGTCGGGTCATGGCGGAGAACATGATGGCGCGGGATGCGGAAGCCGGGATCGGGGCTTTCACGCGCAAGGAAGACATGCCCGACTGGACGGGCGAATGATCTTCGACGGCCCCGAACTGGCGCGGTGTGCGGCCAATCATGCTGCGCTGTCGCCGGTGTCGATCCTGAAGCGGGTCGAACGGGTGCATCCCGAACTTCCCGCGCAGATCCACGGGCGTATCCGCCGGACCTGGGGCGAGGTCGCGGGCCGGTGCAAGCGCTTGGCGTCGGCCTTGTCGAAGCGGGGGATCGGCAAGGGGGATACGGTGGCGCTGATCGCGCCGAACATTCCAGAGGCTCTGGAATGCGCGCTGGCTGTTCCGATGCTGGGCGCCGTGCTGAACGCGAACAACGTGCGGCTCGATGCAGGGACGATCGGCTATATCCTCGAGCATGGGGAGGCCAGGGTTCTTCTCGTCGATACTGAGTTTTCGGACATGGCGGCGGAAGCGGTGAGGCGCTCTGGCCGCGATCTTCTTGTCGTCGATATCGTCGATACCGAGGGGCCGGGCGGGGATCGGATCGGCGCGCTGACCTATGAGGACCTGCTGGCGGAAGGGGAGAGCGAATTTCCCTACACGCTGCCCGATGACGAATGGGATGCGCTGGCGCTCAACTACACCTCCGGTACGACGGGGCGGCCCAAGGGCGTCGTCTATTCGCACCGGGGCGCCTGGACGAATGCGGTGAACAACGTCGTGACATGGGAGATGCCGCATCATCCCGTATACCTTTGGACGCTGCCGCTTTTCCATTGCAACGGCTGGTGTTTCCCCTGGACGATCACACTGCTGGCGGGCACCCATGTCTTTCTGAGAGCGCCGCGGGCTGGGGCGATCTATGACGCCTTTGCCGATCACGGGGTGACGCATCTTTGCGGGGCGCCGATCATCATGTCGATGATCGCGGGCGCGGCGGAGAGTGAGCGGCGTGCCTTCAGCCAGTCGATTAAGATGATGACCGCGGCCGCGCCGCCGCCGGCGCCGGTCATCCAGGCAATGGAGGCAATGGGGATATCGGTGACCCATGTCTACGGGCTGACGGAGGTTTACGGCCCGGCTGTCGTTTGTGCCGAGAAGCCGGAATGGCATGCCTTGCCGCTGGAGGAGCAGGCGCGGCTCAAGGCCCGGCAAGGGGTGGCCTATGAACTTGAGGAGGATGTTCTGGTTCTCGATCCCGAGACCGGTGCACCGGTACCCTGGGATGGCGAGACCCTGGGCGAGATCGTCTTCCGCGGGAATATCGTGATGAAGGGCTATCTCAAGCAGCCCGATGCGACCGCGGAGGCGTTTCGGGACGGATGGTTCTGGTCGGGGGATATCGGTGTGCACCACCCCGATGGCTATATCGAGATTCGCGACCGGGCGAAGGACATCATCATCTCCGGAGGCGAAAACATTTCGTCGATCGAAGTGGAGAAGGCGCTGTATTCCCATCCCGAGGTCGCGCAGGCGGCCGTCGTCGCGATGCCGGATGAGACATGGGGCGAGGTGCCCTGTGCCTTCGTCGAGCTTGTGGAGGGTGCGAAAGCGACAGAAGCCGAGCTTCTGGACCATGCGCGGGCGGGGCTTGCCGGGTTCCAGCGGCCGAAGAAGGTTGTGATCGGCGAGCTGCCGAAAACCTCGACCGGGAAAATCCGGAAGAACGAGCTGAGGGACCGGGTGAAGGGCCAGACGGGCGGCTGAACCGGGCGCCGGCCTCAGAAGACGAGGTTCATCACCGCGAGAGAAACCACGAGAAAGAGGATCGTCATGATCCCGCCGCTCTTCACGAAATCCATCACCCGGTAGCCCGCAGGCCCCATGATCAGGGCGTTGACCTGGTGTGTCGGGATCAGGAACGAGTTCGACGTCGATATGGCGACGGTCAGGGCGAAGATCGCCGGATCGCCGCCAGCCGCGATGGCGATCGAGATTGCGAGCGGCACGAGAAGGACCGTTGCCCCCACGTTCGACATGATGAGGGTGAAGACCGTTGCCAGGATCGCAAGACCGGCCTGAAGCGACCAGACCGGCCAGCCGTCGAGGATGATGAGAATTTCCTGCGCGATCCATGTGGCTGTGCCGGAGCTTTGTACGGCCTGACCCAGTGGGATGAGGCTGGCGAGAAGGAACACGGTGCTCCAGCTGACGGCGTTGTAGGCCTCGTCGATGTCGAGAACGCGGGTGAGGATCATGCCCGCGGCGCCTGTCAGAAGGCAGAGAGACAACCTGAGATCGGTGAAGAGGATCAGCAGGACGGCGATCAGAAAGAACAGAAGCGCCCAGCCGACCTTTGTCGGGCGCAGTTCTTCCTGAGGGTAATCGGTGGTGACCACGACGAAGTCACGGTTGCGGCTGAGGCGGGTCAGTGCTTCCCAGGTTGTCAGGAGAACAAGGGTATCGCCCGCGCGGAAGGGGACCTCGGCGATCTGTGTCGGTTCGTGATCTTCGGTCGACACGAGGCTTAGCGTTTCTTCGCCGCGATGGATCGCCAGCATGCTTGCGCCGTAGGTTTTTCGGAAGACGACGTCGTGGGCGCATTTCCCGACGAGCGAGGAGCCGGGCGGTATGACGACCTCGGCCACGCCGGATTTCGTGGGCGCGTAATCCTCGGCAAAGACATCGAGCTTGTCGTGAAGAATGAACCCTGCATCTTCCGCCATGTGGCGGACTTCCCGGGCCCGGCCCAGCACGGCGAGACGGCAGGGCGGTGTGATTTCCGTCTGGATGACCGGGGCAAACCAGGTTTTGCCCTGGTAGGCGCTGCCGATGATGTAGACATGGTAACGTTGGATGACGTCATCGAATGTCTGGCCCGCGACGGGATGACCTTCCGGGATCGTGATTTCGAAGATGTCCGTTTTAAGGCCGTAGATGCTTTTCAGATAGTCTTTCGTCGTCTGGCCGCTTGTCGCGTCTCCGCCCTTCTGGCCGCTGGGAAGAATCCAGCGCCCGAAGAGGACGAAGTAGAGGATGCCGGTTGCGACGAGGGCGAGGCCGACGGGGGTGACGGAGAAAAGCCCGAACGTCTCCATCCGATCGGCCTCGGGCAAGGTATTGTTGGCCGTATGGATCAGGTCGTTCAGAAGGATGAGCGGCGACGAGCCCACCATCGTCATGGTTCCCCCGAGGATCGCGCAGAAGCCCATCGGCATCAGGAGGCGGCTGAGCGGCAACTCCGTTCGCACGGCGATCCGGCTGACCACTGGGAGAAACAGCGCGGCGGCGCCCACATTCTGCATGAAGGACGAGATCACCCCGACCGTTCCTGAAATGATCGGAACAACCCGGGCTTCCGTCTGGCCGCCATGCTTCAGGATCAGGGCCGCGACCTTGCTCATGAGCCCTGTCTTGTCGAGCCCGGCGCCGATGATCATCACGGCGATGATCGATACGACGGCATTGGAGGCGAGCCCGTCAAAAAGCTGGCTTACATCGGCGAGGGATTCGAGGCCGGGGACCTGGCTGAGAAGCCCGAGAAGGACCATGACGAGGATCGCCGCGAAATCGATGCGGACGACTTCAGAGACAAAGAGAATGACGGTGAAGAGAAGAAGGCCGAGAACGACCATCATCGGAAATGTCAGGCCAATTGCCTCCAAGATCCGCCTCCCACGGTTCTTCGATGCCCGGGGCGCGCCTTGCCCGTCTGCATCCTGTTCTTTCGTTCGCCCCAAGCGCGGGGCGCATCCACTTCCGTCGTCGGTGGCCTAGGCTTCCGGCACAGGCCCCAGAGATTCGCCCCACTTCACTTTTGCATCGAGTTCGATGCTTGGCCCTGGAATTTCACCGCGGCTGAGCGCGAGCAGGAGCCGCGCGGCGCCGCGGCCCATCTCGCGATGCGGGACATGAACCGTGGTCAGCGGCGGCGTTACGATGTCGGCGATCTCGATATCGTCGAACCCCGTGATGGACACGTCTTCCGGAACGCGCAGCCCCATCTGCCGGGCACTGGACAATGCGCCGGCCGCGAGCACGTCATTGCCGCAGAGAACGGCCGTGGGTCTTGGCGTGTCTTGCATGATCTTCCGGAAGGCATCCGCGCCATTCGAGATACCGTAATGCGTCTCGATGACCGGAACATCTGTTTCCGGGATGCCGGCTGTCGCCATTTCCTGAAGAGCGCCCCTGGCGCGTTCGCGGGCCCGGTCGTTGCCCTCGCGCAGGCCGGAAATGATCGCGATCGAGCGGTGCCCGAGGTTCAGAACCTCGCGGGTCAGGGCGCGCATGGCCTTGTTGTTGTCGAAGCCGATGGATAGCCGGGATTGCGAGGGGTCGAAGGCCCAGGCGACCACGTGCGGGATGTTGCGCTGCTGCAGGAGAGCGTAGCTTTTGTCCGTCCGGTCGTGGCCTATGAGAAGAAGTGCATCTGCACCGCGGGCGATCAGTGCCCTGATTTGTTCCTCTTCGAGCTCGGGACTGTAGGACGAACTGGCGACCAGAAGCGTGATGCCGTGCTTGCCGAGTTCTTCCTGAAACGCCTGGAGCCCGCGGGCGAAGATGGCGTTCTCCATCGTCGGGATGATGGCACCGAAGGTATTGGTGCGTTTCGCGGCGAGGGCGCGGGCGCCGAAATTCGGCGCGTAGCCCAGCTCGCGAACCGCCGCCATGACGCGATCGCGGGTGAGGGTTGAAACCCGATCCGGCGTATTGAGGCAGCGCGAGACGGTTGCGGTTGAGACGCCTGCGCGCGCGGCCACGTCTTCCAGCGTGGGAACTTGGCTGCCGTTTTCGGACTGAGCCGAGGACATGGATCTGATACCCTCCACCGAGGTGCCCGGTTTGCGCGCCCTGGGGGCGTAATTTCCAGGTTAGACCGTTTGCGACGCAAATGTAAGCGCTTGCATCGTCTGGTGCGTGATGGCTATGTGCGGTTGGCCGGGGCCGTCATGCTGCACGTTCCGCAGGGTGTTTTGACGAGGCGCCGTGATTGGCGCAAAAGCAACCGGCACCGCTGGATGAGAACGGATGACGACGCCATGACCGACGAGACCGAAACACTTCAGCTGGGCGAGGCCATCGGCCTTGTCGCCCGGGCATTTGCCGCCAATGGCGTGCCCACGGCCGCGGCGCAAAGCGTTGCGGAGGCCCTGGTGGCCGCAGAGGCGGAAGGGCAGGTGGGGCACGGCTTTTCGCGCATCGACGATTACATCGCGCAGGTGCGGACGGGGAAGATCGTGGCCGATGCGGAGGTGACGGTTTCGCGCCCGGCGACGACCACGCTGGTTGTGGACGCTGGATATGGCTTCGCCTATCCGGCGCTGGAGCGGGGCATCGCGGAGGGCGCGGACGTTGCGCATGCCCATGGCACCGCCACGGTGGCGATCCGGCGCTCGCACCATTGCGGGGCGCTTTCGGTTCAGGTGGACCGGATCGCGCGGCAGGGGCTGGTCGGGCTGATGGTTGCCAACAGCCCGGTTGCGATTGCGCCGTGGGGGGCGAAGACGCCGCTCTTCGGAACGAACCCGATCGCATTCGCGGCGCCGCGCCCCGATGGCGCGCCGCTTGTGATCGACCTGTCGCTGTCGCGGGTGGCGCGCGGCAAGGTCATGAATGCGAAGAAGGCGGGCAAGCAGATTCCGGACAACTGGGCGCTTGATGCGGACGGGAACCCGACGACCGATCCCGAGGCGGCACTGGCGGGATCAATGCAGCCGATCGGAGGGGCGAAGGGGACGGCGCTTGCACTGATGGTCGAGACGCTTTCCGCGGTGATGACGGGGGCTGCGCTTAGTTCGGAAGCCGGATCGTTTTTTACCGCTGACGGCCCGAAACCCGGTGTGGGGCAGTTCCTGATCCTGTTCCGACCGCCCGAAGGCGCAGAGCCGTTCAGCGCGCGCCTCGAGGGGCTTCTGACCCTTATCGAGGGGATGGAGGGCGCGCGTGTTCCCGGTACTCGGCGGGCAACGTCCATTTCTGCGGCCGAGGAGGCCGGGATCCGAGTGCCGAGGCATTACCTCGATGCCGTTCGCCGGCTGGCGGGCGACGCAGGCTGATCTTCGCAGGGCCAGTCTGATATTGACCTTTGTTCGAGATAATCGAAGCTGAGGGTGATCGCATCCCGTGATGGGGATGCCTCGGCACGGCCGGAGGCGATGGAGAGGTCACCGCTCAGCATTAAGTGGCTGGAGGCGTTCCAGTCGGTCGCCCGCCACGGCACGGTCAGGGACGGAGCGGCGCATCTTGGCGTGTCGATGAGTACCGTTTCGCATCATCTGAGTTGCCTGGAAGACGCGCTGGGGGTCGCGCTTCTGGATCATGGGCGCAGGCCCATGCGGCTGACGGTGGCAGGGGAAACCCTGCTGCGGCGCGTGGACGAGGCGTTGTGGCTGTTGGGGATGGGGATTTCCGACATCTGGTCGGACGATCTGGCGTCGCTGGTGCGCCGTCTTCGGGTGGCGCATATCGAGGATTTCGACACCGATGTCGGGCCCGAAATGCTTCACGCGATGGTGGAGGCGATGCCGCGTTGCGACTTCTCGGCGCTGTCGCGACCGACCCATGAAATCCTCGACCTGTTGCAGGCCGGACAAGTCGATGTGGGCCTGGCCTCGTCGATGGAGCATGAGCGGCTTGGGCTGATCGAGGAACCGCTTCTGCGCGATCCGTTCATTCTTGTCGTCCCGGCCAGCCTGGCCGGAGGGTTGCCGGATCTGCAGGGCCTGGCGCTTACCACGGATGAGCTTCCGTTTCTGCGATACTCGAAAACGCAGTTGATCGGGCGCCAGATCGAGGCGCAGTTGCGGCGGCTTGGAATGAGATATCCCGAGCGGATGGAATTCGAGAGCACCCACATGATCCTGTCGATGGTGGCGGCGGGGCGGGGTTGGACGATCACCTCTGCGCTGACATTTGCGCGGGCGCAGCGGTATCACGCGGAGTTGCGGGCGCTACCATTCCCGGGAAAGGCCTTCACGCGGCGTATCTCGCTTTATTGCCGGGAGGATCTGCCGGAGAGCATTCGCGGGGTCATCGACAGCAGCGTGCGGAATGCTGTGCTGCGCCGGACCATTGACCCGATGATCACGCGCTATCCGTGGCTTGCGCATCAGTTTGCGCTGATTGCGCCGGCCCCAGCTACGACCGGATAGGAAAGGCGGACCGGATTGCGGAATCCTGGGCTTCGGAAAGGTAGCACGGATTATGAGTGGCCAGGATTTCCCGCGCGCGGAGTTTCGCGCGTTGCCAGATGTCGGGGGCGCCCTTCTCGGCCCAGGTGACGGGGGCGTCCCGGTCGGCGAGCCTGGGGTAGTAGTAATCGCGTTCCATCGCCGCGCGCGTCTGGGCGTGGCCTAGGAAGTGGCCTTCGCCCAGAACCGCTTCGCAGATCGCCTCGAAGCCAAGTGTTTCCTCGCTGACTTCGATGCCGCGGATGGTGCGGTAGATGGCTGAATGCATCTCGTTGTCGAGGATGAAGGCCTCGAAACTCGCGCCAAGGAGCGAGGCGGTCATCCCTGAGCTTTCATAGATGAGGTTCCCGCCGGCGAGCCCGGCGGCGAGGGCCGTCATGCCCTTTTCGGCGCCGTATTGCGCGTCGATTGCCTTGGCATCCGTCATTGAGGCGGCGACGCCGGAGGGGAGGCCGAGCCAGTTCGAGATTTGGGCCGAGGCTGCGTTCATCACCGTAATTTCCCCACCGCCGCCCGCGAAGGCGCCGGTTCGGAGATCGATGACGAGGGGCCAGTTCGAAAAGACCATCGGATGCCCCGGGCGGATCGCATGGACCATCACAAGGCTTGCCAGCGTTTCGGCGAGGGATTGGGCGAGAAAGCCCGCGAGCGTTGCCGGGGCGGTGGCGCCGGATTGGGCGGCGGTGATGCAGGAGACGGGGATGTTGTGGGCGAGGCAGGCATAGACGACATCCACCGCATCCTCGCCGAAGCGCATCGGAGAAATGACGGGGCTGATATGCGCCTTGAGGAAGGGGCGCCGGGAAAAGGCGCCTGGCCCGCCCGCCGCGATGTCGAGCATGTCGACGATGGGGGCAACGTGGCCTGCCAATGTGAAGGATGTTGCCACCGGCTTCGTCGTGTTCCTGACAAGCGCATAGGCCGTGTTCACGTCAAGCTCGAAGGTGTCGGGCAGATCGGTCGCGACGCAGCAGCGGGTGAACCAGCTGACGTTTTCAAGCGTGTCCTGGAGGCGTGTGAAGTCGTGCAGATCGGCGAGCGTCGCCGGGCGGTAGCGACCGGTATCGAGATCGAGGGTTTGCACCGCCGCGCCGCCGGTGCCGAAGTGGACGCTGGAGCCGCCGACCTCGATCGAGCGGGTTTCATCCCGGCCGTGGAGGACAAATGTCTTGGCGGCGCGCGCTATCGCATCCTCGACAAGCGGCCGGGGGAAGTGGATGCGGCCGCGGCCCCGGTCTTCCGCCCCTGCAGCGACGAGATCGGTGGCGAGACGTGCCGGGGTTTCCCCCATTCCGAGATCCGCCAGAAGGCGGAGGGCGGTGTCGTAGATCGCGGCGATATCTTCCGGGGGGAGCGGGCGATACTGGCCGCCGATCTGGCCCGGGGGGCAGGGATTGGCCGGCCCCTTTGCGCGCTGGATCAGCCGGTCGCGTCGCCCGCCCCGGGTTCGCGCCTCTGTCATGGATCTGTGCCTTTTCCGGTTCGCTTGACTACGAGGAAATCCGATGGCCCGTTCCGCGGCAATCACTTGCGTTCAGATGCGGCAAATTAAGACGTTTGCTTCGAAAAAATCGAAACTGACGGCGTCCGGCTTGATTGAGGCGTCCGTGTTGGCCGACATGGGTGCCGGCAGCATGGGGATCCTGCGATGAAGACGCGCACGAAGGTTGTGGTGATCGGCGGTGGGATCGCCGGATGCTCGACGCTTTACCATCTTACGGAAGAGGGGTGGGGCGACGTGATGCTTCTGGAGCGTGACGAACTGACATCGGGCACGACCTGGCATTCCGCCGCGCAGGTGACGAATTTCGGCATGACGCAGACGATGGTCGGCCTGAAGAGCCATTCCATCGCGCTTTACAGCGAACTGACCGCCGACCCGGACTATCCGATCAACTACCACCACGGTGACGGCGGCATCAGGCTTGCGAATACCGAGGCGCAAATGGACGGGTATCGCCATTTCGCCTCGATGGCGCGGGGGATGGGCGTCGAGTTCGAGGTGATCGACGCGGCGGAATGCGCGCGGCGGCACCCGCTGATCTCGACCGAGAACCTGATTGGCGGCCTCTGGGATCCGCTGGACGGGGATATCGACCCTGCGCAGTTGTGCCAGGCGCTTGCGCGGCGGGCGCGGGCGGCAGGGGCGGAAATCCATCGCAATACGCCTGTGACCGGGCTACGCCAGCTGAAGGACGACACCTGGGAGGTGGAGACGCCGAAGGGCGTCGTGAATGCCGATATCGTCGTCAACGCCTGCGGATACCGGGTGAACGAGGTTGGCGCGATGATGGGCGTTCACCACCCGGTGATGTCGATGGAACATCAGTACTTCGTGACCGAGGAGATTCCGGCGATCCGCGAGGCGGGGCACAGGATGCCGCTGCTGCGCTGTCCGATCAGCGATTTCTATTCGCGGCAGGAGAAGTTCGGCCTGCTCGTGGGGTTCTATGAACAGGGCTGCAAGACCTGGGGCATGGATGGGATCGATCCGAAATTTTCGAATGCGCTTTGTCCCGATGATCTGGACCGGGTGACGGATGTGCTGGAGGGCGCGTTCGCGAGAATGCCAGCGCTAGAGGAGGTTGGCATTCACACGATCGTCAACGGCCCGATCACCTATACGATCGACGGGGCGCCGCTTGTCGGGCCAATCCCCGGAAAGCGGAATGCCTATTGCATCATCGGGTTGCGTGCGGGGCTGGGCGAGGGGGGTGGGCATGGCTGGCTTCTGGCCCAGCAGATCGTTCACGGTGAGGCCTGCTATGACACCTGGGTGCTCGATCCGCGGCGGTTCACGGGGTACGGAAATGTGGAACTGACCGCGCTCAAGGCCATCGAGGATTATCAGAACGAGTTCCGCTTTCACTTCCCGCATGAGCACCGGCCGGCCGGCCGCCCGATCAAGACGACGCCTCTGACCCCTGTTCTGGCCGCCGAAGGGGCCGAGTTCGATGTGGTGAATGGTTGGGAGCGGGTGGACTACATCAAGCCCTACCCAGCGTTCGAGGAAACGCTCGGGTTCCGGTTCAACGAGGTTCACGCGGTCGTGGGTGAGGAGGTGCGGGCCGTTCAGGAAGGGGTTGGTCTAACGGAAGTGAACGGGTTCAACCGTATCGAAATTACCCGATCGGATGCGGATACCTTCCTCGACCGGATGATCTGTGGCCGTGTGCCGCGGGCGGACGGGCGTGTGGGCCTGTGCTATCTTCTGAATTCACATGGCATGGTGAAGTGCGAGGCGACGATCGCGCGGTTTCCGGCCTCGGATCGGGGGCCGAAGCGGATCTGGTACGGGTCCGCGGCCGCTGCGGAGTATCACGATTTCGACTGGCTTTCGGCGCATCTGCGCCCGGGTGAGGACGTGCAGCTTCGCGCGCTGACGAATGACTGGACGATCCTCGTGCTGGCAGGGCCGAAGGCGCGTGCCGTGCTTTCGGAGGTGTCGCGGGCTGACTGGTCCGCCGGGGGCTTCCCATGGCTTTCCGTGCGGGAGGCGTTTGTGGGGATCGCGCCGGCCGTTGTCATGGCCGTAAGCTATTCCGGCGAATTGGCCTACGAAATCCATGTCCCCAACAATCAACTATATGCAGCCTATCTCGCTCTGAGGAGGGCGGGGGAGGCGCACGGGCTTCGGCTGTTCGGTTCGAGAGCGGTCGACTCGATGCGGATCGAGAAGGGCTATCTGCACTGGAAGGCGGATCTTCTGACCGAATTCGATCCGTTCGAGACAGGTTTGCAGAGGTTCGTGCAGCTGGAGAAGGCGGAGTTCATCGGGCAGGCGGCCTTGCGCGGGCGGCGGGATGCGGGGTTGCGGAAATCGCTGGTGTGCCTGTCCGTGGAGTGCGCCGATCGTGCGGCTCGCCCTGGGGCGTCGGTGATGGCCGGGGGCGATGTGGTTGGGACCGTGACCTCAGGGGAATGGGGATACAGGACCGGGTTGAACCTTGCGCTTGCCTATGTGGACCCCGGATCTGCCGGGACCGGCAGTCGCGTTGAGATCGATATGCTTGGCGAGCGGTTTCCGGCGGAGGTGATCCCGCGTGGCCCCTACGACCCTGAGAATCTGCGCGTCAGAGGGTAGGGCGACGCGGAGCGTGCCGAGATCCCGGAGGTGTCGGAGGAGGTGATTGGCAGCAGTCTGCTGCCCGGCGCAAGGGCGGACCGCCTGTAGCGGCCCGCCCTGGTTCCGGCGCGGTGTCAGGTTGCGCCGGAGACAGCGCGCTTGGCCATCTGGCGGATCAGGTTGGCGCGGTATTCGGCGCTGGCATGGATATCCGAGAGAAGACCATCCGCGCTGATCTCCACCCCGTCGCAGGCGCCGGCGGAGAAATCCGCGCCAAGCGCGGCTTCGAGCCCGTCGTGCCGGAAGACACCGTCATCGCCCGCACCAGTGACAGCGACGCGCACACCGTCGCCGGTTTGCGCGACAAAGACGCCTGTCATGGCGTAGCGCGAGGCTGGGTTGCGGAACTTTGCGTAACCGGATGCCTGCGGGGCAGGAAAGCGGATGGCCGTGATGATCTCGTCATCGTCGAGCGCCGTGGCGAACATGCCTTCGAAGAAGTCTTCCGGCGAGATCTCGCGCGCATTGGTCACGACCGTTGCGCCGAGGCCAAGAACCGCCGCCGGATAATCCGCCGCCGGATCGTTGTTTGCGAGCGATCCGCCGATGGTGCCCATGTGGCGCACCGCCGGGTCGCCGATCCCTGCGGCGAGGCAGGCGAGTGCGGGAATATGCTCCTGCACCGCGCTGCTTGCGGCCACCTCGGCATGGGTTGTTGCCGCGCCGATCGTAATTACCCCGTCGGAGGCGGAGACCCCGGACATGCCGTCGATCCCGCGGATATCCACGAGGTCGCTTGGGGCGGCGAGGTGTTGTTTCATGGTTGGCAGGAGGGTCTGGCCGCCGGCCAGGACCTTGCCGTCTTCCGCGCCCGAAAGCGCGGCAACGGCATCTGCGACGGAGGCGGGTTTGTGATATTTCGCTGCGTGCATGGCTTGTCCTCCTTACTCGGCCGCCATCGAGGTTTGGGCCGATTGCAGCGCCATCCAGACGGCTTGCGGCGTCGCGGGCATTTGCAGGTTGTCGGTGCCGATCGCGTCTGTGATCGCGTTGATGACCGCGGGCGGTGAGCCGATCGCGCCCGCCTCGCCGCAGCCCTTGATCCCGAGCGGGTTCGTGGGCGAGGGCGTCGAAGAATGTTCGACCTTGAAGGACGGCACGTTGTCGGCGCGCGGCATGGTGTAATCCATGTAGGAGCCGGTCACGAGCTGCCCGCTTTCGTCATAGACGACGCATTCGGTCAGCGCCTGGCCGATGCCCTGGGTCACCCCGCCATGCACCTGCCCTTCGACGATCATCGGGTTGATGATGACGCCGAAATCATCCGCCGAGACGAATTGCACGATCTCGGTTTCGCCGGTGTCGGGATCGACCTCGACCTCGCAGATGAAGCAGCCCGAGGGGAAGGAGAAGTTCACCGGATCGAAGAAGGAGCCTTCCTTGAGCCCCGGCTCCATGCCTTCGGGCAGGTTGTGGGCGATGTAGGCGGCAAGGCCAACCTCGTGCCAGGCCATCTTCTTGTCGGTGCCCGCCACCGAGACTTCGCCGCCTTCGATGACAATGTCGTCTTCGGAGGCTTCGAGCTGGTGGGCGGCAATCTTCTTGACCTTGGCCTCGACCTTTTCGAGCGCCTTCATGACCGCAGACATGCCCACTGGGCCCGAGCGGGAACCGTAGGTGCCCATGCCGAACTGCACCGCGTCGGTGTCGCCGTGGACAAGTTTGACGTTGTCGATGGGGACGCCGAACTTTTCGGCAGCCAGTTGGCAGAAGGTGGTTTCATGGCCCTGGCCGTGGCTGTGGCAGCCGGTCAGGATCTCGATCGTGCCGACCGGGTTCACGCGCACTTCGGCGCTTTCCCAGAGGCCCACCGCGGAGCCGAGCGAACCGACCGCCGCCGAGGGGGCGATCCCGCAGGCCTCGATGAAGGTGGAGTAGCCGATCCCCCGAAGCTTGCCGCGGGCTGCCGCTTCGGCTTTTCGGGCCGGGAAGCCGGCGACATCCGCCAATGCCTGCGCCTTGTCGAGGCAGGCATCGAAATCGCCCGAGTCATACTGCAGGATGACCGGCGTCTGATAGGGGAACTCGCGGATGAAGTTTTTCCGCCGCAGTTCCGCGGGGTCCATCCCCAGCTGGCGGGCCGACATCTCGATCAGGCGTTCGATCATGTAGGTGGCTTCGGGCCGACCAGCGCCGCGATAGGCATCGACCGGTGCGGTGTTGGTGTGCACTGCCTTCACGTTACAGTAGATGCCGGGAATGTCGTATACGCCCGAGGCCAGGGTGCCGTAGAGATAGGTCGGCGTCGCCGTGGCGAAGAGCGAGACATAGGCGCCGATATTGGCGATCGTATCGATCTTGAAGCCGGTGATCTTGCCGTCGGCGTCAAAGCCCATCCGCGCCTTCGTCACGTGGTCGCGGGCGTGGGCGTCGGTCATGAAGCTTTCGGTGCGCTGGGCCGTCCACTTGACCGAGCGCTTGGTCTTCATCGAGGCCCAGAGGCAGGCGATCTCTTCGGGATAGATGTAGATCTTGGAGCCGAAGCCGCCGCCCACATCGGGCGCGATGACGCGCAGTTTGTGTTCGGGTGCGACGTTGTAGAAGGCCGAGAGCACGAGGCGTGCGACGTGCGGGTTCTGGCTGGTGGAGTAGAGGGTGTAGTGATCCTCGGCGTCGTCGAAGATCGCGACCGCCGAACGCGGTTCGATCGCGTTGGGTGACAGCCGGTTGTTGATGAGGTCGATTTCGGTGACGTGGGTCGCCTTCGCCAGGCCTTCGTCGGCGGCGGCCTCGTCGCCCACTTCCCAATCGAAGATCAGGTTGCCGGGGACGTTGCCATGCACCTGGGGCGCGCCGTCCTTAAGGGCGTCGGCCGGGTTCACGCAGGCCGGGAGCTCTTCGTAGGTGACTTCCACCGCCTCGGCCGCGATACGGGCGAGATCCTGCGTATCGGCGATGACGATCGCGATCGCGTCGCCCACGTAGCGGGCGAATTCCGTAACCATCGGGTTCCAGACGCCGCAGGTCATGGGCGAGCCGTCCTTCGAAGTGATCGCCCAGCCGGTGATGATGTCGCCGATCCCGTCTTCCTTCATCTCGGGGCCGGTATGGACGGCGACGACGCCTTCCATAGCGAGGGCCGCCGAGGCATCGATATTCGTGACGCGGGCCGAGGCGTGGGGGCTGCGGACGAAGGCCGCATAGGCCTGGTTATCCATGCGGATATCGTCGGTATACTTGCCCTTGCCGGTGATGAACCGCTTGTCTTCTCTGCGCTTTACGCGGGCGCCAATTCCGTCGCTCATCTCAAATCCTCCGAAATCCGATCACATCTTGGCGGCGGCGTCGCCGATCGCCTTGACGATGTTGTGGTAGCCAGTGCAGCGGCAGATATTGCCTTCGAGTTCATGCCGGATCGCCGCCTCGTCGAGGGTGCGGCCCTCGGCCTTGTAGCGGTTCACCATGTCGATCCCGGACATGATCATGCCCGGTGTGCAGAAGCCGCACTGAAGCCCGTGATGTTCGTTGAAGGCCGCCTGCATGGGGTGCAGTTCGCCATTGGCGAGGCCTTCGACCGTCGTCACCTCTGCCCCGTCGAGGGACACGGCGAGGGCGGTGCAGGACTTCACGGCCTTGCCGTTCACGTGAACCACGCAAGCGCCGCATTGGCTGGTGTCGCAGCCGATGTGAGTGCCGGTGAGCCTGAGTTCTTCCCGAAGGAAATCCGACAAGAGCATCGTGTCGGGAATATCCCGGCTCGAGGCCTTTCCGTTTACCGTGATTGAGACCTGTGTCATTCGATCCTCCCTGTCGGCGCGCCGATTATTGCGCGCGTTTCGTTTAGGGGCGCCGTGGCTGCGCCCGTTCTGCTGTCTCAGGCCGTTATTCCGCCGCGTCGGCGCTGTTCAGATGGGCCTGGAAATTGTCGAAGAATTTCGCCGCGAGTTTGCGGGCGGTGGCGTTGATGAGGCGGCTGCCAAGTTGCGCGAGCTTGCCGCCCACAGTGGCTTTCACTTCGTAGGTGAGGCGGGTGCCCTCGGGCACTTCGGTCAGCATGACATCCGCGCCGCCCTTGGCGAAGCCCGCGACGCCGCCCTTGCCCTCGCCCTGGATCGTATAGCTTTCCGGCGGGTTCAGGTTGACGAGTTCGACGGTGCCTTCGAGCCGAGCCTTGACCGGGCCGATCTTCTGCACCGCGATGGCGTGGAGTTCGTTTTCCGAGATCCGGTTCAGTTCTTCACAGCCAGGGATGCAGGCACGCAGCACGTTTTCGTCGTTCAGCGCTTCCCAAACAACGTCTCGCGGCGCGGCGATCAAATGCTCGCCCGTCATCTCCATCAGCGATTCCTCCCAGGGGAATTTGTTTGGGTGTTCCTTCGGAGCAAAGCCTATCCGGCTATGGGAACAACGCAAGAGTTTTCCCGCCGCCGTAGGCGTCAAGCCGTTCAAATCGCGTGCAGAAGGGCTTTGCGGAAGTCTGCGCCCGAAAGGGCGCCGGAGAGGGCGGCGAGGCTGTCGAGGGAGTGGCACGCGTAGACGGCATCGACGTGGGGCAGGATCGTTCTGATACCGGCGGCCCGTGGCGAGAAACCTTCCCACCTGAGCAGCGGATTGAGCCAGACGAGGCGCCGCGCGGACAGGGAAAGCCGTTCGATCTGGGCACCGAGGAGATCGGGGGCGCCGCGTTCGAGGCCATCGGAGATCAGGAGCACCACCGCGCCGCGGGTGAGGACACGCCGCGACCAATCCTTGTTGAAGCGCTCGAGCGCCGCGCCGATGCGTGTGCCGCCTTCCCAGTCGCCCGCCTCGCGCCCGATCGCCGTGAGGGCGGCATCCGGGTCTGCCACGCGGAGGGCCTGGGAGACATTGGTAAGGGAAGTGCCGAAGGTGAAGGCGCTGACCCGGCCCCATTCCTTGACGGGCGCATGGGCCATGGCGTGGAGGAACCGCAGGATGATGCGGGAATAGACCGACATGGAGCCCGAGATGTCGCAGAGTGCGACGAGATCGGGAAGACGTTCGCGGGGCGATTTCATTTCGAGGCGGCCGATTTCGCCGCCCCTGCGGGTGAGGGCGCGGAGTGTGGCGCGCGCATCGGGCCGGTTTCCGCGCGGGTCGGCGCGCATCCGGCGGGAGCGGAGGGGATCGAGCCGCCAGGTCATATTCCGGATGGCCCGTTCGGCTTCGCGGAGTTCGGCCGCCGACATCTGTTCGAAATCCTTTCGTTTCAGGACTTCGCGTTCCGACCAGCTCATGAACGCCTCGCGCTCGATCTCTTCTTCCTTGGGCGTTTTCTCGGGGGGCGGGCGATCGCGCAATTTGAGAGCTTCGCTGGCGCGCTTTGCCGCTGCGGCGGGATCTTCGCGTTCCGGATCGGTCGCGAGTTGCGGCGAGAGCATGTGGAGCATCGACTGGATCACGTCCGGATCCCGCCAGAACATCGAAAAGACCTGGTGGAAGACTTCGAGGTCTTCGGTGCGGCTGACAAGCGTGGCACGGAGGATATGGTAGAAATCGACCCGGCGCGTGAAGCCTGCGACCTCGACCGCGCGGATCGCGGTTTCGACCTGGGCGGTGCCGACCTTCATCCCGGCTTTCCGAAGCGCGCGGGCGAAGTGGACGATGTTCTCAACCAGCCGCCCGTCGGTTTCCCCAAAGGCCGTGGCGTGGGCCATCAGGACGCCCGGTCGAGCGCGGTCTTTGCCTCGTCGAGGAGACGCGTGGTTTCGGCGCCGGCGATGCGGGCAATGTCGTCCTGATACTTGAGCACCGCACCGAGTGTGTCGGTCACGACCTCCGGCGCAAGCTCGATCGTGTCGAGGGCGACGAGGCAGCGGGCCCAGTCGATGGTTTCCGCGACACCCGGAGACTTGAACAGATCCTCGCCGCGCAGCGCCTGCACGAAGGCGACGATTTCGGCGGAAAGCGTGGCGGTGGCTTCGGGGACACGGGCGTTCAGGATTTCGAGCTCGCGCTCGAATGCGGGGTAGTCGACCCAGTGGTAGAGACAACGGCGCTTCAGCGCATCATGCACTTCGCGGGTGCGGTTCGACGTGAGGATCACGATGGGCGGGTCTTCCGCCCGGATCGGGCCGAGTTCGGGGATCGTGACCTGGAAGTCCGAGAGAAGTTCGAGAAGGAAGGCTTCGAATGGTTCGTCGGTGCGGTCGACCTCGTCGATCAGGAGAACCGGGGGGCCTTCCGGGTGCGGTTCGAGCGCTTCGAGGAGGGGGCGGCGGATGAGATACTCTTCGGAAAAGAGTTCCTCTTTCAGGGCGGACCGATCGCTTTCTCCGGCCGCTTCCGCAGTACGGATCGCGATCATCTGAGCCGAGAAGTTCCATTCATAGATCGCGGAGGCCGCATCGAGGCCTTCATAGCATTGGAGGCGGATCAGGCGGCGGCCCAGCATGGCGGCAAGCGCCTTGGCGATTTCGGTCTTGCCGACGCCGGCCTCGCCTTCGAGAAAGAGCGGCTTGCCGAGTTTGAGCGCGAGGAAGGCCACGGTGCCGAGATCGCGCCCGCAGATGTAGTTCTGCGCGCTGAGCTGCGCGATCGTGTCGTCGATGCTTTTCGGGATCTCGGTCAAGGCGTCACCGTTCAGTCGCGGGCTTATCCGACAGACATATGCGGCGCGAGGGGGCGCTGTCCACCGAAGGCTCTGTCAGAGGATTTCGACCTCGATGAAGCGGCAGGGGAAGGGGTTGGCGTTGATCACGTCATGTTCGACGCCGGCGTTTCGGTAATAGGGCACGCCGTTTCGGAGATCGGCGAGTGACATCTGACCCCGCGGTGCCTCGATCCGAAGCTGACCGTCGAAGAGTGGCACCACCACGTAATCGAATTCGTGGCGGTGCCAGCCCGTGTTGTCGCCTTCCCTGGCGAAATGCCACTCGGTCACGCGGACGGTTTCGTTCTCGATCAGAACGGTGCCCGTCGCGGTGCCCGTGGCCTCGCACATCGCTGTCAGCGCCGCCGGAGCGCGCCGGTGCCGAGATGGACGATGACCACGAAGAGCGCGAGCTTCAGGATCTCGGCGGGGACAAAGGGCCAGAGGCCATAGACAAGCACCGGCTGATCCCAGCCGATGAGTGTGCCGAGCCAGAGGAGGCCGGGGACGTAGATCGCCGCGATCCCTGAGAGGCCGGTGAGCGCGAGGCGGAACGGCCCCCGGTCGCCGCCGCGTTCCGCGAGCCAGCCGGTCGTGATGGCCGCGAGGAGGAAGCCGAGGAGATAACCGCCCGTGGGACCGGCCATGTAGGCGAGGCCAATCCCCTTTTCGGGCGTCCCGGCAAAGACAGGGAGACCGGCGGCACCCTGGGCGAGATAGGCGCCGATGGTGACGGCCGCGAGCCGTGGCCCGTAGGCCGCGCCGATGAGAAGAGCGACGAGCACCTGCATCGTCATCGGCACCGGGAAGAAGGGCACCTGCACCTTCGCCGCGAGCGTCATGAGTGCGCTGCCTGCGACGACCATGAGGATCGACATCGTCAGGCCGCGCGGGCCGAAGGCCGTGCGGAGGGTCGGTTGCTGGATCGTGTCGGACACCTTGCTGTCTCCTTCTTGTTCAGAGCGCGTCGCGGATCGCCGCGAGGATGGCCTTGCGGCGGGCGCGGGCTTCGAGCGCCCCATCCATGTCGACTTCCACGAAGCGGGTTTCGGTATTTGGCTGAAGCTGACCGATCAGATCCATGTCTGCAGAGATGATCGTGCCGATCATGAAGTACCCGCCGCCCGACACCGCGTCGCGGTGAAGGATGATGGGCTCGGTTCCCGAGGGGACCTGTACGGAGCCGTAGGGATAGCAGGCATCGGTGATGTTCGACGGATCGGAGCCAGCGCCGAAGGGCTGTTCGCGTTCGACGAATTCCATCGGCCGTCCGCCCTGGAAGCGATAGCCCATGCGGTCGGCCTCGTTCGCGACCTTCCACGTATCTTCGAAGAAAGCCTTTTGCGCCGCTTCCGTGATGCGGTGCCAGTAGAGGCCCGGCAGCATCCGGAGTTCGGCGCTGGAGCCCGGGCCACGGCGCAGGTTTTCCGGCACCGATTTTCCGGCGCGGCCCGATGCTTTGTCTGCGCCGAGCGGCAGCGTGTCGCCGGGTTGGATGGCGCGACCCTCATAGCCGCCGAGCGCGCCGATGGCATAGGTCGAGCGGCTGCCGAGTGCGGGGGCCGTGGCGATGCCGCCCGAGATCGCGATGTAGCCGCGCGCGCCGCCGCGGAGGAAATCGAAGCTGAGTACATCGCCCGACTTCACGTCGAAGGCCGTCCAGCCAGGTTGCTCGGTTCCGTTGACCTTGGCGGGAAGATCGGCACCGCAGACGGCGACCGTCGCATCTTCGGTGAATTCGAGTTCTGGCCCCATGAAGACGCATTCGAGCCCTGCCGCATCCTCGGGGTTGCCGACGAGCATGTTGGCGGCGCGCAGTGCGAGGCGATCCATCGCCCCGCCCACGGGTATGCCGAGGTGATAGTAGCCCGGACGGCCAAGATCCTGGATCGTCGTCAGGATGCCCGCTGAGATGACATTAACCGGCATAGAGGGCCTCCATCAGTTTGGCGTTGGTGCCGTCGATATCGGCGTTGAAGGCTTCGAGATCGAAGGTGACGTCGGCGATCCGCGGCTCGAACCGGCCCGCCTGCACGTCTTCCACCGCCGCGTCGTATTCCTCGCGGCTGATCGGTTTCCATTTCACGATATCGCCCGGTTTGAAGAAGACCATGAAATCCTTGAGATAGCTGACTTCCTGCTGGGGGTCGTAGATGGGCATGGGCGTGATGCCGAACATCTGGTAGCCGCCCGCGCCCCTGACCGAATAGATGCATGAGAAGCAGCCGCCATAGCCCACCGTCAGTTTCGGCGTGTCGGTGCGGGGCCGAAGGTATTTGGGCACCTCGATCTGACGGGGCCGGTCGACCATCTGGTAGAGAAACGGAAGGCCCGAGACGAAGCCAACCATCGACACAAACCACGGCGCGCCGGAATGCGCGTCGATGAAGGAGGCCACGTCGTCGTAGCCGTTGATCCGCGCGGCATATTCGATGTCGGTGGCGTTCGGATCCTGGTGGCGCTCGCGGAAGCGCATCAGCGTCTCGTGCGTCCATGGATCCTGGTAGTGGACCGGGATTTCGATGATCCGGGTGTTGAGCTTCGATTCCGCGCGCTCCGCCTCCTGCTCCATCTCCTTCAGCATGCCGAGGAGTTTTTCGGGATGGATGACGTCGGGGTCGAATTTGATCTGGAACGAGGCGTTGGCCGGGCAGATCTCGGTCACGCCGTCGATCTTGGCGTCACGGACCGCGTTGGTGATGGCGAGGGAGACGAAGAAGGCCTCGAGCGACATGGCTTCGTCGACTTCGACGAATATGTGCTCGTCCCCGCCAAAGGTGTATCGGCATGTCATGCGGCTGTGTCTCCCTCCGTCAGTTGTAGCTTTGCGATGGTGTCGGTGTTGGCTTCGAGCCAGGGCTCGAGCCATTTCGTGTGAACCATATTCGAACGCACGTCGTCGGCCGTCAGCAGTGCCTCGAAAAGCGCCGCGGTGGTGGTGAGCCCGTCGATCCGGAGCTCGGCCAGCGCCCGTCCGAGCCGCGTGAGCGCAGCCTCGCGGTTCTCGCCGTGGACGATCAGCTTGCCCAGAAGAGAGTCGTAGAACGGTGGCACGCCGTAGCCGTGATAGAGCATGTGATCGAAGCGCACGCCGGGGCCGGTGGGGATGTCGAGGCCTGAGATCATGCCGGGGAAGGGCATGAAGTTGTTGGCCGGATCCTCGGCGTTGAGGCGAACCTCGATGGAGTGGCCCCGCGCGGCAATGTCGGCCTGGGTGAAGCGCAGGGGTTCGCCGGCCGCGATACGGATCATCTCGCCAACGAGATCGAGCCCGGTGATCATTTCCGTCACAGGGTGTTCGACCTGAATGCGGGTGTTCATTTCAATGAAGTAGAAATCGCCGGTTGCGTCGTCAAAGAGGTATTCGACGGTGCCCGCGCCCTTGTAGCCGACAGATCGGGCAAGATCGGCGGCGGACGTGCAGAGCTTTTCGCGCGTATCCGGGTCGAGAGCGGTGGAAGGCGCCTCTTCCCAGACCTTCTGGCGCCTGCGCTGGAGCGAGCATTCGCGTTCCCAGCAATGGATGGCGTCGATGCCGTCGGCGAGGATCTGAACCTCGATGTGGCGGGCTTTTTCGATCACCTTTTCGATGTAGATGCCACCGTCGCCGAAAGCGGCCTTGGCTTCGGAGGAGGCCTGGGGGGCGAGTTTACGGAACTCTTCGGCGTTTTCCGCGATACGGATGCCGCGCCCGCCACCACCGGCCGCGGCCTTGATCATGACGGGGAAGCCAATTTCGGCGGCGAGGCGGGCCGCCTCGTCCATATCAGAGATGACCCCGTCGCTGCCGGGCACCGTGGGAACGCCGGCCTTGGCCGCCTGCACGCGCGCCGCGGCCTTGTCGCCCATCAGGTTGATGGTATCGCCGCTTGGCCCGACGAAGATCAGGCCGGCATCGGCCACGGCCGTGGCGAAGGATCCATTTTCGGACAGAAAGCCGTAGCCGGGGTGGATGGCGTCAGCCCTTGTGTCTTTCGCGGCCTTCAGGATCGCCTGCGTATCCAGATAGGATTTCGCGGCCTGGGGCGGGCCGATATTGACCGCTTCGTCCGCGATGCGGACCGCCAGCATCTCGGCATCTGCATCCGAATGCACCTGTACCGTCGCGATGCCGAGGTCACGCGCGGCGCGGATCACGCGCACCGCGATCTCGCCGCGATTGGCGACCAGGAGCTTCCTGATCGGCATCAGTCGAGCACCGCGAGAACCTGTCCGGCCATCACCGGCGCGCCATCCTCGACACCGAAGGAGGATACGGTGCCTTCGCCGTCGGCCTTCACCTCGTGGAATGTCTTCATCACTTCGACGAGGCCGATGGTGTCACCCTTGGCCACGGAGTCGCCTTCCGACTTGTAGGGCGGCTCTTCCGGTGAGGGTTTGCGGTAGAAGGTACCCGGGATCGGGGATTTGATCTCATGTGCCATGCTGTCTCTCCTTCTTGAGGCTCAAGCGGCTTTCAGTTGCGACAGGGCCGCGCTGACGGCTTGCGCGATATCCCGTGAGTTCGGTGTGTCCGAATGAATGCATACGGTTTCTGCCCGGACGGGGAGGGACTTGCCGCCTACCGTTTCGAGGCTGCCATCCTCTACCGCGCGGCGGGCGCGTTCGGCCGCCAGCGCCGGGTCGACCGCGTCGTGTTCGCGGGTGATGATGAGGCCGCCCTCGTCGCTGTAATCGAGATCGGCGAAGAATTCGGCGATAAAGCCTGCACCTTCCGCCTCATAGACGGTTTCGTGGAGCGTGCCCGCGATGCCCATGACAGGAAGCCCATAGATCACCGAGGCGCGGGCCACCGCGCGGGCGATCGGCTCTTGCCGGGCCGCCATGCCGTAGAGCGCGCCGTGCGGCTTGATGTGGGCAAGCGTGGTGCCGGCCTGTTTGCAGAAGGCGTCGAGCGCGCCGATCTGGTAGAGGATGATGTTCAGCATCTCCTCTTCCTCGATCTTCATCTCTCGCCGCCCGAAGCCGGCGAGATCGGGGAGCGAGACATGGGCGCCGATACGTACATCGTGCTTTACCGCGAGTTCCACCGTCGTGCGCATGTGGTTCGGATCGCTGGCATGGAAGCCGCAGGCCACGTTTGCCTGGTCGATATAGGGCATGAGTTCAGCATCGTTGCCCATGTGATAGAGCGAGAAGCTTTCGCCCATGTCGCAGTTGAGATCCGCCATGTCCTTGTCCTCCCTCAGTCCTTCAGTGATGCGACATAGCGCAGCCTGATTTGATCGGCGATCACCGCGAGGATCAGGAGCGCGCCCAGAACGACCGTCTGGAGGTAGCTTTCGATCCGCGCGAGGTTCATTCCGTTCTGGACGAGCCCGATAAAGAGCGCGCCCAGAACGACGTTTTCAAGCCGCCCGATGCCGCCCCGCAGGCTGACACCGGCGATGACGCAAGCGGCGATGCTTTCGAGCGGCATCGAGGCGCCGATATTCGCCTCGCCTGTGTCGAGGCGGGCGGTCAGGAGCATGCCGGCGGTTGCCGCAAGTGCGGCGCAGAGCACGTAGGTGGCGAAAAGCGTGCCGCGCACGTTGATGCCCGAGAGGCGCGCCGCCTTCGCGTTTCCGCCCACGGCGTAGAAGTAGCGGCCATAGGGTGTCTGGTAGAGAAGAACCCACAGAAGCACGATCAGAAGCCCTGCGACCCAGACCGGCGTGGGCACGCCCAGCATCGTGCCGAATCCGAAGATATCTCCGAACTCGACCGGCATACCGTACACAGGGACGCCGCCGGTGAGATAGAGCGCGATGCCGAAGCCGACCGAGGCCATGCCAAGCGACATCATGAAGGGCGAGACATTGAAATAGGCCACGCCCACGGCGTTCGCGACACCGATCATTGTACCTGCAGCGACCCCGGCGAGAAAGCCGAGCGTGATCGCGAGAAACACAGCATCAGGCATCGCGGCGTAGATCGAGGCCATGACCATTGCCCCCACCACCGAGGCGAGGGCGAGGATCGTGCCGACCGAGAGATCGAAGCCTCCTGTCAGAAGCGCCAACATCTGGCCGAGGGCCACGATCGTCAGGTAGACCGACTGGCGCAGCACGTTCATGAGGTTTCGCCCCGTCAGGAAATTGTCTGACATGAGCGAGAAGACGATGACGGCGATGACCAGGAGGAAGGGCAGTATGCCGAGCCTGACGAAGAGGCGCTTCAGCCAGTCGCCCGCACCGCCGGAATTCTGGGTGGAGGTGGCATCGGCCATCAGGCGCTCTCCCGTTCGAAGAAATTGGCGAGCACGTTTTCTTCTGTGAGGTCCGGACCGCGAAGCTCGATCTGGATCTGGCCACGATAGAAGACGTAGGCCCGGCTTGCGAGATTCAGGATTTCAGGCAGGTCGGACGAGACGATGACCACGGCGGCGCCCGCCTCGGCGAGTTCGAGAATGAAGCGGTAGATTGCCGCCCTCGTGCCCACGTCGACGCCTACCGTCGGCTCGTCGAATACGACGAGGTCAACCTTGCGGGTGAGGCTGCGCGCCAGCATCGCCTTCTGCTGGTTTCCGCCCGAGAAGTGATCAACCGCGCGTTCGGGCTGGTTGGGTGACAGGTTCAGCCGTTCGGCCAGTTCCGCCACCTTGCGGCGTTCTCCTCCGCGGTCGAGAAAGATGCCGCGCCGGAACGGGGCCACGTCAAGCGACGCGAGCGACATGTTTTCACGAACGGGGCGAACCATGAGAAGGCCTTCGTCGTGGCGATCGGCGGGAAGATAGAGGAAGCCGTCGCGGATCGCAGCGCCGGGCGTGTGACCGGTGACGTCGCGCCCCTTGTAGCTGACGGTTCCGGCGGAGACGGGGAGCGCGCCATAAGCGGCCTGCATCGCTTCGGACTTGC
The DNA here is from genome assembly GCF_032586175.1 of Ovoidimarina sediminis. Classification (NCBI taxonomy): domain Bacteria; kingdom Pseudomonadati; phylum Pseudomonadota; class Alphaproteobacteria; order Rhodobacterales; family Roseobacteraceae; genus Ovoidimarina; species Ovoidimarina sediminis. The sequence continues at coordinate 78,375 of NZ_JAWHTE010000017.1, read as the reverse complement.
CGGACCCTACGAGGCCCGCGAGACCCACGATCTCGCCCCGGCGTACCGAAAGGGAGAGGTCGATGACGCTGCCGGAGGGCGTTGACACTCCGTCGAGACGGAGGATTTCTTCGCCCGGCGGGGCGAGAGAGATCTCGGGGAAGATCGCGCCGACTTCGCGGCCGGTCATCAGTTCCACCAACCTGTCCTCGTCGGCTTCGTCGACACCGATCGTATCGATCAACTTGCCGTCGCGCAGGATGGTGATCCGGTCGCCGATGCGGCGGATCTCGGCCATACGGTGGGTGATGTAGATGATGCCGACGCCGCGTGCGGTCAGGTCTTCGATGAGCCGGAACAGCTGATCGGTTTCATGATCGGTCAGGCTTGCAGTCGGTTCGTCCAGGATCAGAACGGACAGGTCAGAGCGGAATGCCTTGGCGATTTCGACCATCTGCTGTTCTGCCCGGCTCAGATGCTGGACCTTGCGGTCGGGGCGGAGATCGAAGGCGAGTTCGGTCAGGATGCGTTCGGCTTCGCGCCGCATATCCGATCGGTCGAGGAAGATGCCCTTGCAGTGCTCGGCGCCGAGGAACAGGTTTTCCTCGACGGTCATCTGCGGGATCAGCGAGAATTCCTGGAAGACGGCCGAGACGCCGTGATCGCGGGCGTCGTGGACCGAGTTGAAAGCAACGACTTCTCCGTCGCGCTCGATGTGTCCGGCGCTGGGAGTGTTCGCGCCGGACAGCATGGAGATGAGCGTGGATTTTCCCGCACCGTTTTCACCGAAGAGAACGTGCACTTCGCCCGCGCGGAGATCGAAATCGACGCGGTCGAGGGCGCGCACGCCGGGATAGTCCTTGGTCAGGCCCCGGGTGGCGAGAAGCGGTGCGGGCGTGCTCATAGAGCGATCATTCCACCCGGAAGACCGGGCTGAAGCCCTGTGGCGCGAGCGTCGACGTGGGATCGAAATCCGCGTGATTGTCGGTCGTCACGACATAGAGGGCGGGGCCGACGTGCTTGTGGTAGTCCTGCCCTTCGAGAATGCGCACCGCCTGATCGATGGCGATCCGGCCCTGGATCACGGTGGAGTCGGTGGGGGCCGCGAGGATCTGGCCACGCTTGATGCCCTGGTCGACGCCCGGCGTGAAGTAGTAGGAGATCACCTTGACCTGATCAGTCAGCCCGCGGGCGCGGAGGATCGGGACAGCAGCCTCGGCCGTCACCGCCGTGCCGGCGATGTACTGAAGATCGGGATAGGTTTCGAGCGCATCCTCGACGAGCTTGGATTGGGCTTCCTTGCCGGTGTCGCCGTAGAAGGTATCGACGACCTCGACCGCACCGGCCTCTGCCGCGGCGAGGAAGCCCGCGTTGCCGGCCTCGACCCAGCCAGCGCCCGCCGGACCCGGGAACCAGGCCACTTTGACCGGGTCGCCATCAGGATGCGAAGTCGCAAGAAATTCACCCGCCTTTGCGCCCATCTCGCCGAAGGAGACGAGAGATTTGGCGCTGAGTTCCGGCGAGGACATGCCGTTGATCACGTCGATCACCGGAATTCCCTGGCCGCGGATTTCGCTGACGAGGTTGTTGAGGCCGTCGAACGAGATCGCGCCGATCACGACGGCATCCGCGCCGGCGGCGACGCAATCCTCGATCTGGCTGATCTGGGTGTTGAGTTCGGTGTAACCACCTGCTTCGACAAGCTGCATCTTGACGCCAAGCCGTTCGGCTTCTGAGGCGACGCCGTAGTTCACGCCGAGCCAGTAGGCATCTTTCATGTGCGGGAAGGAGACGCAGATCTCCCACGCCTGACTGGCCTTCTCGAGCGGCACGTAATCGATCGAGGTGCGCGGGCTCGACATGTCGAAGGCCGGCTCCCAGCTTTCGACCGCGTAGGGATACCAGGCATCCTGCGCCGTGGCAGCGGCGGAAGACAGAGCCAAAGCCGACACGGTGATCGTGGCGATGTGGCGAATGTTCATGAATTCAACTCCCGATTGGACTCCATGGGAAGCGACGGCCTTTGCGGCCTCGTTTCTATGGCTGTCATCCTGCGCGCGGGCCCGAGATATGACAAATTCAAACTTATCAGTTTGTTTATCGGAATTTTTGATGGCACTGTGATTCATCCACAGGGTGCGCGAAGGCGTGCGACTGGCGGCGGAAGTTTGGCAAGTAATTGTAATAAGTATATTTTATTCTCGCCCCCGCGCCGTTCCCGAATATTGACACCTGGCTGTTCTGTCAGCCAAGTTAACCTTGGAAAATCCGATAGCTGCTTTCTGGAAAACAGATGGACCCTTCGCTCAGGCAAATCCGCTACTTCATCGCGGCCGCGAATGCAGGGCAGATCTCGCGGGCGGCGCGCGACCTGAACGTATCGCAGAGCGCGATCACCACGGCGATCCGCCAACTGGAAGACATTGTGGGGTGTCCGCTGTTTCGCCGCCATGTGCGGGGCGTGTCGCTGACCCATGATGGGACGATCTTCCTTCAGCACGCCCACCGCATCTTCGCCACCGTGGATGAGGCAGTGCACGCACCGCGTTCGGTGCGCACGACACTGACCGGAAAACTTCGGATCGCGATGACATACACGGTCGCGGGGTATTACCTTCCGCCGCATCTTGAACGTTTCACGCGCTATTATCCGGGTATCGAGTTGCAGCCTGTGGAAGCGAGTCGGACGGATATCGAATCCGGGCTGCAGTCGGGCCAGTACGACATCGCGGTGCTGCTGACGTCGAACATCGCGGATCAGGAGGCGCTTGCGTACGAAACCCTTATCCGCTCTTCCCGGCGGCTCTGGCTCGGCACCCGGCACGGTTTTCTGGAGCGCGAGTCGATCTCGCTCGCGGATGTGGCGACCCAAGCCTACATCATGCTGACCGTGGACGAGGCGTCGAACACTGCACAGCGCTACTGGAACCAGGCGGGTGTGCGGCCGAAGACCCTCATGCGCACATCTTCGGTAGAAGCGGTCCGGTCGATGGTGGCGAGCGGCATGGGCGTCACCATTCTGTCGGACATGGTGTATCGACCGTGGTCGCTGGAGGGGCTTCGGGTCGAGGCCGTGGATCTTGCGAGCCCGGTGCCGACCATGGACGTCGGATTGGCCTGGGCCGTGAACGTGGATCTGCCGCCGGCGGCGAAGACGTTCCGGGAGTTCATGCGTACGAGCGGCGATACGCATCGCAGTAGTTTCTGAGGTGTGATCAGACGGCTCCGGCGATCTGGCTTCGCTTTGCCTGACCCGCCCCACGGATGATCGCACCGATTTTCATGAGCCGGTCCGCGAGTGGGTTGGTTCGGCGCCAGACCATGCCGATCGTGCGGCTGGGTTTAGGAGCAGGAAAGCGGGAAATCGCAACCTCGGCCGAGCGCGTTTCCAAAGGGATCGCCATTTCGGGGATCAGCGTGACCCCCATCCCGGAGCTGACCATCTGCACCAGAGTCGTCAGCGAGTTTCCTTCCATCAACTGGCGCGGTTTGCTGGGGGCCAGGTTGCAGAAGGAAAGGGCCTGATCCCGGAAACAATGCCCTTCTTCCAGCAGAAGCAGGCGCATCTCGTGCAGAAGGTCTGGCCGGGGAACCGGACGTCCGGCCTGTTCTGCGGGGCGTACCAGAACGAATTCCTCTTCGAAGAGGGCGAATTCGCGGAACGAAGGCTCTGACATCGGGAGGGCAACGATGGCGACGTCGAGGCGAGACTCGCGGAGGCTTTCTATCAGGGCCGGCGTGATCGCTTCCCGAGGCTGCAGGTCGAGATCTGGAAAGTGTTGAGACAGGGCAGTGATGATTTCAGGGAGGAAATAGGGGGCCACGGTGGGAATCACGCCAAGACGGAGGCGGCCTGCCATCGGCGCGGTGGCGGCGCGGGCGAGATCTTCCAGTTCTTCGACGTCGAGCAGGATCTTGCGCGCGCGACTGACGAAATCCTCGCCGAGCGGGGTCAGGCGGATCTGACGGGCGGCGCGTTCGACGAGTGGCGTGCCGACCATCGCTTCCAGCTCTTTGATCTGAATGGACAATGCCGGTTGAGTGATGGAGCAGGCGGAGGCGGCGCGACCGAAATGCCCGTGACGTGCGAGGGCGTCGAGATAACGGAGATGTTTTAGCGTAAGGCCAATCATAAGGAAAAATTATCAGTCCAGTTAGAATATTCAATTGGGATTAATGAAAAGGCTACTTTAGAACCATTCCAAGGCCGCCCTGAGGTGGCCCATTCAGGTTAGGGAGATTCTCATGGACGGAAACAACGTCGCCCCCACTGGCTGCCCCGTAATGCACGGCGGCAATACCGCCATGGACAAGCCCGTCACCAAGTGGTGGCCCAACGCGCTGAACCTCGACATCCTGCACCAGCACGGTGCGCGGACCAATCCGATGGACCCAGATTACGACCATCGGGCGGCCGTCAAGGCGCTCGATTTCGATGCGGTGAAGGCCGATGTGAAGGCGCTGATGACCGAAAGCCAGGACTGGTGGCCGGCGGATTGGGGCCACTACGGCGGCCTGATGATCCGGCTTGCGTGGCATTCGGCCGGCTCCTACCGGATGTCTGATGGGCGCGGTGGTGCCGGATCGGGCAACATCCGCTTCGCGCCGCTCAACTCCTGGCCGGACAACGCGAGCCTCGACAAGGCGCGGCGTCTTCTCTGGCCGGTGAAGAAGAAGTATGGGAACGCGCTGAGCTGGGCCGATCTCATCATTCTCGCGGGCAACATGGCGTACGAGTCGATGGGGCTGAAGACGTTCGGCTTCGGCTTTGGGCGCGCGGATATCTGGGGCCCGGAAACCGACGTCTACTGGGGTTCGGAAAGCGAGTGGCTGGCGCCGAGCGAAAACCGCTATGGCGATCTGGAAGACCCCTCGACGCTGGAGAATCCGCTGGGGGCCGTGCACATGGGCCTGATCTATGTGAACCCTGAAGGTGTGAACGGTCAGCCGGATCCGGCGCGCACCGCGCTTCATGTTCGCGAGACTTTCGCGCGTATGGCGATGGATGACGAAGAGACCGCGGCGCTGACTTGCGGCGGCCACACGGTTGGCAAGGCCCATGGCCGTGGCGCGGTCGATGCGATCGGCGTCGAGCCGGAAGCGGCCGGGATCGAGGCGCAGGGCTTTGGATGGGCGAACCCTGGCCTTGAAGGAAAGGCGGCGAATGCCTTTACTTCCGGCATCGAGGGTGCCTGGACGAAGCATCCGACGCAGTGGGACATGGGATATTTCGACAACCTCTTCAACTACGAGTGGGAGCTGAAGAAATCGCCCGCTGGCGCATGGCAGTGGGAGCCGGTGGATATGCCCGAAGAGGCGAAGCCGGTTGATGCGACCGATCCCTCGATCCGCCACAACCCGATCATGACCGATGCCGACATGGCGATGAAGGTTGACCCGATCTACAATGAGATCTGCCGCAAGTTCATGGCGGATCCGGAGTACTTTGCCGATACCTTCGCGCGTGCGTGGTTCAAGCTTACCCATCGCGACATGGGGCCGAAGGCGAATTATCTCGGGCCGGATGTACCTGCCGAGGATCTGATCTGGCAGGATCCGATCCCTGCAGGTCCGACCGATTACGACGTCGATGCGGTGAAGGCGCAAATTGCGGAGAGCGGCCTGACGCCTGCCGAGATGATCGCCACCGCATGGGACAGTGCGCGGACCTTCCGCGGCTCCGACAAGCGGGGCGGCGCCAATGGTGCCCGCATTCGCCTTGCGCCACAGAAGGATTGGGAGGGCAATGAGCCCGAGCGTCTGGCCAAGGTGCTTGGAATTCTCGAACCGATCGCCACGGCGAACGGGGCCTCGGTGGCGGATGTCATCGTCCTGGCGGGTAATGTCGGGTTGGAGCAGGCGATCAAGGCCGCCGGTCACGACGTGACCGTGCCGTTTGCGCCGGGTCGGGGCGACGCGACCGACGAGCAGACGGATGCCGCTTCGTTCGATGTGCTGGAGCCGCTCGCCGATGGTTTCCGCAACTGGGAGAAGACGGACTACGCGGTCAGCCCAGAGGAAATGATGCTCGACCGTGCGCAGCTTCTTGGCCTGACGGCTGCGGAAATGACGGTGCTCGTGGGCGGTATGCGCGTTCTCGGTGTGAACCATGGCGGTTCCGCCCATGGCGTTTTCACCGACCGGGTTGGTGCGCTGACGCCGGATTTCTTCGTCAACCTGACCGACATGGCCTATAGCTGGCATCCGGTCGAGGCGGACGGCACCTACGAGATTCGCGACCGCAAGACCGGTGAGTTGAAGTGGACGGCGACGAGTGCCGACCTCGTCTTCGGTTCGAATTCGATCCTGCGGGCTTACGCCGAAGTCTATGCTCAGGACGACAATGCCGCGAAGTTCGTGCGCGATTTCGTGGCCGCCTGGAGCAAAGTCATGAACGCTGACCGGTTCGATCTGGCGGCATAACAAGACAGGCCGCGGCGCTGCCTTTGCACGCGCCGCGGCCCACTTTTCGCGCAATGCCTATTCGGCAACCAGGATCGTTTCGCTGAGGCGCCGCGCGGCGTTCTGAAGCACATCCTTGCGAGCAACGGCGTCCTGTATCGAGATCCGCTGTGTGGGGCCGTGACAGGCAAGGGCGGCCATGAACCTGCCCTCCGGATCGCGAACCGGAACCGCGATCGCGACCATGCCATCGATGAATTCCTGGTCATCAAGCGAGTAGCCGCGATCGGCTATGGCAGAGAGATCCGTCAAAAGTGCCGCCTGATCTGTGTGCGTCTTAGGCGTCAAGGGTTTCAACTTCAGGGCGTCGACGAAGCGCTTGCGCGCTTTAGGTGCGAGGCTGGCCATGAAGCACTTGCCGCTCGCAGTGCAGTGAAATGGAACATGGGTTCCGATCGGAAGCTGAATTCGGATGACCCAGTCGGTTTCCACCCGGTCGACATAACTCATGCCGTCATCTTCGGGTACGACGAAGTTCACCGTCTCGCCCACCTCCTGCGCCAGTTCCCTCAGGATCTGCCGGCGCGCGATGTGAAGGCGGGAGTTGTGGAGGATCCCGGCCCCGAGATCGCGCAGCCGCCGCGCGGGCAGGAAGCGCCTGGAGTTGCCCTGACGGACGATGAAGCCGTTTTTCTCAAGTGTGGTGCAGAGCCGGTGCACTGTCTGCTTCGGGAGACCAAGATTTTCATTGATCTCTGTCGCAGTCATTGCGCCGTCGCTTTTCCCCAGGATCTCGAGGATCAGGAGTGTCCTGAGATTGGTGGGTATGCGTTCGGCGTCTGGCATGGGGCGATTTCAGCGTTGTATTGCGCGCGAATCATAGTAGCGTGGTTTTCAAGCAAAAATCGAGACAAAAAGTCTCATTTTTTGACCTAGGGAGGGTGGGGCTGTAGAGTTTGACTTCGTCATCGTTGGCGCGGGCTCTGCCGGCTGTGCTTTGGCCAGCAGGCTTTCGGAAACTGGGCAGTACACGGTCGCGCTGCTTGAGGCCGGTCCACCGGATACGGACCCATGGATCCATGTGCCGGTCGGCTATTTCCGGACGATGGGGAACCCCAAGACAGACTGGCGCTTCCGGACCGAAGCTGATGCCGGGATCGCCGGGCGATCGATTTCGTGGCCCCGTGGCCGGGTTCTTGGGGGGTCGAGTTCGATCAACGGGCTTCTCTACGTGCGTGGTCAGCCGCAGGATTTCGATCACTGGGCGCAGCTTGGGTGCACCGGCTGGTCCTGGGAGGATGTCCTGCCATTCTACAAAAGATCGGAAACGTGGAAGGGCCGGAATGGAACCGATCTCAGAGGAACGGACGGGCCGCTGTCTGTCCAGACGTCGCGGCTCAGGCGTGAGATCGTGGATCACTGGGTCGACGCCGCCGTGGCTGCGGGTTACCGGCGCACGGAGGACTATAACGATGCCGATCAGGAGGGCGTTGGGTATTTCCAGCTGACCATGATCGGGGGGCGGCGCTGTTCTTCGGCCGTCGCCTATCTTAGGCCGGCGCGGGGGCGAAGGAACCTGACCGTCCTGACGGATGCACAGACCGAAAAGGTTCTGCTGGATAAACGGAGGGCAGTGGGCGTCCGGGCGCGTATCAAGGGAGAGATGACCGAGATCCGCGCCCGGCGCGATGTGATCCTGAGTGCTGGGGCGATCGGTTCGCCGCAAATCCTTATGTTGTCAGGGATCGGGGATGCTGCAGATCTGGCCCCGCATGGCATCGAGGTGTCGGTGCAGTTGCCGGGGGTGGGGAAGAACCTGCAGGACCATCTGCAGGCCCGTCCGGTTTTCAAGACGGACCTCAGCACGATCAACGTCGAGACCGACAACATCTTCAAGCAGGCGCTTATCGGGCTGCGGTATGTTCTGACCCAGACCGGGCCGATGACCATGGCGGCGAGTCTGGGCACGGCCTTTTTGAAGACAGAACCGCATCTCGAAACACCGGACATTCAGTTCCACATCCAGCCTTTCAGCGCAGACAGTCCGGGCGAGGGCGTTCACCGGTTCTCGGCCTTTACGGCTTCGGTCCTGCAACTCAGGCCCGAAAGCGCGGGCCACCTCGAGCTCCGCTCGGCGAATATGGACGATCATCCCCTGATCCACCCCAATTACCTCGCGACCGATACCGATTGCAGGACCATCGTGAAAGGCATTCAGGTTGCACGGCGGATCGCGAGGTTCGAGCCGCTGAAGTCGCATGTAACGGAAGAATACGCACCTGGGGAAAGCGTGGCGTTCGACGACGAACAGGCCACGCTTGACTGGGCGCGCCGGACGGCGGTGACGATCTATCACCCGACCGGGACGTGCAAGATGGGGATCGACGACAAGGCAGTTGTCGATCCGCGTCTGAGGGTGCGTGGAGTCGAAGGTCTTCGGGTGGCCGATGCCTCGATCATGCCGCAGATCGTGAGCGGCAATACCAACGCGCCGGCGATCATGATCGGTGAAAAGGCCAGCAGCATGATTCTGGAGGACGCGCGCGCTTGACCTGACTTACGGGCCCCCTGCGGGGCTCGCACGAACGTTACTCGGGGCTGAGCCTTCTACCCCGGGTGACACAAGAACGGAGAGGGCAACTGAGATAGGGAGGACACAGATGTTCAATCTCAAAACCTTGGCGACGGGGGCTGCGGCTTTCGCCCTGATGGCCTCGGCCGCCATGGCCGAAACCGTGATCCGCGTCCAGTCGGTGATCCCGGCGCAGGCGGACGAAGTGTTCATGCTTCAGGATTTCGCCAATGATGTCGAACGCCTTACCGGCGGGTCGGTGAAATTCGAGATCCTGCCGGCCGGTGCGGTCGTCGGGGTTCAGGAAACGCTCGATGCCGTCGATAGCGGTTTGCTGGAGGGCGGGTTTGCCTGGACGCATTACTGGTCGGGCAAACATCCGGCAGCCATGCTGTTCGGCTCCCCCGTGGCGGGCGCCGGTGTGGGCATCGACAACATCGCATTCGTGTCGTGGTTTCAGTACGGAGGCGGTAAGGAGCTTTACGACCAGCTTTGGGACGAGATGGGCGTGAACGTGAAAGGCTTCATGCTACAGCCGGTTGGCCCCGAGGCGCTTGGCTGGTTCAAGGAGCCGATCGCGAGCATGGATGATTTCCGGAAGTACCGCTTCCGCACCCCGCCGGGCATTCCTGGGCAGACCTACAAGGATATCGGCGTTGCCTCGGTTGCCATGGGGGGTGGCGACATCCTGCCGGCGCTTGAGAAGGGCACGATCGACGCGGCGGAGTGGTGCTGTCCGAAGCCCGACTCGGTCTTCGGTTTCCAGAAGGTTCTGAAGCATTACTACCTGCAAGGCCTGCACCAGGTGGTCGTGAACGCCGACCTTTACATCAATGGCGATGTCTATGACTCGCTGACCGAAGCCGAGAAGACGGCGATCGAGGTGGCGGCGAATGCTTCGCTTTCCAAGGCCATGTCCTACCGGATCTATGAGAACGGCAAGGCGCTCAAGGATCTGACGGAGAACCACGGCGTGATCCTTCATGATACCCCGGAAGACTACTTCACGGAGTACATGCAGGCCGCCAAGGCCGCGCTCGAGACAAACGCGGCGGAGAACGAGTTCTTCGCGAAGGTCTGGCAGAGCCAGAAGGATTTCGCCGAGATCGCCGTGCCGTTCTGGGCGGGCGCCCAAACCTCGAATGCCAATCTGGGCCGGGCTTTCGCCGATAGCCTAAAGTAGGGTCGTTCCGACAACGGGCCCCGGCGTCAGCGCCGGGGCCTTCATAACTCATAACAAGACGACGGGGACATGTGGGATGGCCGATGAAGTGAATCCGGGCGACCTGGACATCACCGACGAGCTGATAGCCGAACGGCGGGCCGAGAAACCGGGACAGACGCCGAACGACATGACCCCTTGGCAGCGGCCGATCACGGCGGCGATCGACGTGATCAACCTTTGGGCGGGACGGTTGATCTGCGTTCTGATGATCCCGCTGATCGTTGCAATCGTCTTCGAAGTCTTTTCGCGCAACATGTTCGCGATCCTCAGCCAGAACGGCATGTCGGAAACCGCAATCGCCTGGGGTTTCGGACCGACGCTTTGGGTTTATGATGTTAGCCGGATGCTGGGTGGCGTGCTGTTCATGGCCGCTGCAGGCTATGCGCTGATGCGCGGCGTGCATATCCGCGCCGATTTTCTTTATCGCAACTGGTCTCTGAAGACGCAGGCAACGGTCGATGCAACGCTTTACATGGCGTTCTACATTCCGGCGATGTTGTTCTTCACCTGGGTGTCTGGTGAGTATTTCCTGAAAGCGTTCCTGACCGGTGAGAGAGCTTCGGATTCGACCTGGGCGCCGCTTTTGTGGCCCGCGCGTCTTGCGATGCCGGTCGGTGCCTTTCTGCTGCTGTTGCAGGGGTTTCCCGAGCTTTTCCGGGCGTTACACCAGATGGGCAAGGATCGTGAACGCATCTTCCTGCGTATATTCCCCGTGTACCTCGTCGCGCTGGCGATCATCACGCTTGGGGTTTTCTTCCCCGATCTCGTGCCGGTTGGCGACTATTGGGAGGCCGTCTTCGGAAGCGGGCCGGGCATCGAGAAGCCGACGATCGGACTGATCATGCTTGCCGTGATGCTTTTCGCGATCTTCGTCGGTTTCCCGATTTCCTTCACGCTGATCTTCCTTGGGTTCGTCTTCGGTACCTGGGGCGCAAACTTCAAGCTGGCGACGTTCCTCATGACGCTGCAGACCAACTCGGTCATGCTGAGCGACCAACTGGTTGCGGTGCCCCTGTTCATCTTCATGGGGATCGTGATGGAGCAGGCCGGTCTTATGGAACGGTTGTTCCAGGCCGTGCAGATGATGATGAGCCGGACGCGCGGGGCGCTGTTCATCGCGGTGCTTTTTGTCTCGACCATTTTTGCGGCGGCCACGGGGATTGTCGGGGCGTCGGTCACGATTCTCGGGATCATGGCAGCGCGGACGATGAACAAGTCTGGCTACAACGTGAAGCTGGCGGCGGGCACGATCACGGCGGGCGGTACGCTCGGCATTCTTATCCCGCCTTCGATCATGCTGATCGTGATGGGGCCGGTTCTGGAAGTTCCGGTGACCGACCTATTTCGTGCCGCCATCATTCCCGGTGTGATGCTGGCCGGTCTGTATCTGCTTTATGCATTGGGGCGGTGCTGGCTTGACCCGTCGATGGGGCCGATCCTGCCGCCGGACGAGCAGCCCGAGACATCGCGGTTCTACATCCTCGAGGTGATCCTCGTGATGGCCTCGCTGATTTTCCTGATCTGGCTGATCACCAAGGGGATCACCGATGGGTTCGGTTTCCTACTGGGTGCAATCATCGTTCCGGTCCTGTGGATCGGAGTGATGTATGCGGTTTACACGTGGCTGGACAGGGCGCGCCCGGGCGGCTTCTATTTCTCGCCGCTGTGGTACGAGTTCTTCATGGGCCTTGTGCCGCCAACGGTTCTGATCGCCTTCGCGCTGGGATCGATCCTGGCCGGCTGGGCGACACCAGCGGAGGCTTCCGCCTGCGGTGCGTTCGGTGCCGTGCTTCTGTCGATGCTGTACCGCAAGTTCACGATACCGGGGCTTTACGATGCGCTGATCAAGTCGCTCGAGATCACGGTGCTGATCATGTTCCTCGTCGCGGCGTCGAATTTTTTCGGTGCGGTATTCTCGAATCTCGGCACGCCCAAGATGCTGACCGAGCTTCTGCTTAGCCTCGATATGTCGCCGATCCTCGTGCTGATCCTTATCATGGCGCTGATCTTTCTGCTGGGTTGGCCGCTGGAATGGGTGCCGATCGTTCTGATCATCGTGCCGATCCTGATCCCGACGGTTACGTCGCTGGATCTGGGCTTTGAAAGCCAGAATGACCTGCTGGTCTGGTTCGCGATCCTGGTGGCGGTGAATTTGCAGACCGCGTGGCTCAGTCCCCCCGTGGCGTTGTCGGCCTACTTCCTGAAAGGGGTCGTTCCCGAATGGGATCTGCGCGATATCTACCTTGGAATGATGCAGTTCATGGTGATCCAGGTGATCGGCCTTATCCTGATCTTCATCTTCCCGGGGATTGCGCTCTGGTTACCCAAGCTCGTGGGTGGATGACCGGATGGATCAGCGGCGCAGCGCCATCTCCTATCTCAAGTGGTCCTTGATCGTAACGGTGATCGGACTGGCGCTGTCGGGCTGGCTTGGATGGGAGACGGAGGAGACCCTCGGCGCGGTCATGTCCTTCCTGCTGATCGGGGCAGTGCTGGCGGCGCTGGAGATTTCGCTGTCATTCGACAACGCGATCGTAAACGCCAACAAGCTGGAAGAGATGACGCCGGTCTGGCGCCGGCGGTTTCTGACATGGGGCATTCTGATAGCTGTTTTCGGGATGCGCATTCTGTTTCCGCTTGCCATCGTCGCGATCTTTGCTTGGGTGAACCCGTTCGAAGCGATGCGTCTCGCGCTGGCGGAACCCGAGGAGTATTCTGCGATCATTTCGCATGCCCATGGGCCGATCGCGGCATTCGGCGGGACGTTTCTGATGATGGTGGCGCTTAAGTTCTTCGTGGATGAGGACAAATCGATCGACTGGATCGAGGCCATAGAACGGAGGTTGCGGCGGTGCGGATCGATCCGCGGTTTCGAGATCGCCTTCGTTCTGATCATCGTTCTTTTGATCACCCGTGCCCTGGCGGAGGATCACCGATCTGCTTTCCTGTTTTCGTCGATCATGGGGCTTCTGACGTTTACGCTTATCGATGGGCTGGGCACGTTTCTCGACCAGTCGTCGCAATCCATGACCCAGCTTGGTGCGAAAGGCGGGATGGGGGCATTCCTGTATCTCGAAGTCCTTGACGCGAGTTTTTCCTTCGACGGGGTGATCGGGGCATTTGCCCTTACGACCAATATCCTGTTGATCGCGATCGGTCTTGGCGTCGGCGCCATGTATGTGCGTTCGATGACGATCATGCTGGTCGAGAAGGGAACACTTCAGCACTTTCGCTATCTCGAGCATGGCGCATTCTATTCGATCTTCGCACTTGCGCTGATCATGTTCCTGCAATCGCTTGTACACGTTCCCGAAACGCTGACCGGCCTGATCGGCGTCTTATTGATCGGATACGCGCTTTACTCATCGATCCGACACAATCGGAAAGAGGTCGGTGGCTGACCGAGCGTCGGGGCGGGTTCATGAGCGGCAGACCGAAGCTGAAGGAAGGAGACGTCATGTACGGAAACATTCTCGTGGCCATGGCGCTTGATCACAACGTGTCTGAGAAGACGCTTGAAATCGCGCGCATGATCAGTTCGCCCGGCGCGAAAATAACCGCGCTGCATGTTCTGGAGGAACCGCAGGGTACTGCGAATGCGCGGCTGCGCGAAGACCTTTTGCAGCAGGGGACGGAAAGGGCCAAAGCGCTTTTCGACGAGAAGCTCGGCGGCGCCGCCGGGGTGGAACGGGCGCTTATCCAGGGCCATGTGGGCCGTACGATCCTGAGCTATGCGGAAGAGCACGGGGTCGACTGTATCGTGATGGGATCGCACAAACCCGGACTGGCGGATTATCTTCTGGGCAGCACGGCGGCGCGTGTCACGCGGCATGCGGCGTGTTCTGTTCACGTCTACCGGGGCGGATAGGCGGCCTCTAGTGCGTAACCTCGAGTGAGATGGTGATTTTCCGCTTTCTGGCCTCTGCGAAGTAAGTTTCCGGATCGAAGTAGCTTTCCGGCGCCCAGACCCCTGGTTTCGGATCCGAAAGGAGCATGAGCTGTGCCGCGATCGAGGCGTTCATCGAGGTGGCCGCATCGACATATCCGTCGTAGATCGGATCGGGCCGAACGATAGCCTCGCAACGCACGGTCGCGGGAGCGTCGCCGATCGTGCCCGTTCCGATTGCGAAATGAATTTCGTGGCTTTCCTGATCGGGGATCTTGTCGGAGTTTTCGGCGATGTTCCGGGCAATCACCGCGTTCAGAAGATCGAGCGGGCTGACATCGGTGCCGTTGATCTGAACCGGTCGGTCGAACTCACCGAATCCGGCCTTCACGAGGCCAATCCAGGCCTCGTGTTCGCGGTGCGGGAGATGGAGTCGCCAGGTGAAATCGCGAATACCCTTTTCGGCGATTCCCGGGGCAAGGGGCACCGTGAGCTGCTCGGAGTGCGGAGAAAACATGAAGTCGCATCGGCCCCAGGGCTCGGGGAGATCGATGATTTGCTGGCCTGACAGTGGCGGGCAGGTGACGTGTGCGCCGTCTACGAACTGCGTGCTGGGGTTCGCGTATTCTGCAAGAACCGTTGATACGGAATAGGGCGGAACGAGGATCGGGTTCTCCGGGCCGACAAGTTCTGCGGCCCAGTAGAGGTGGATGCTGTCGATCGTGTCGAGCTTGTCGGCGACTGCGCGGCAGATCACGTTCGAAAGCCCGGGATCGGCCCCGATGCCGAGCACGGCAGTGACACCGCTTTCGCGAAATCGATCGCGGTGTTCGAGCTGGCGGACCGTGAATGTTCCAAGCCCGCCCAGATCGCAATAGTCGACCCCGGCGGCGCGGGCCGCTTCGAAGATGCGCATCTGGTGACCGGCCAGCGTGGGCACGGCGTTGATGCAGATGTCGACCCCGGTGAGGGAGCCGGCCAAAGCGGTGGCGTCGGTGACATCCGTTGGATGCGTCGAAAGGCGCACGTCGGAAAGTTCGGATGCAAGAGCCGCCATTCCGCCTTCCGTCATGTCGCATATCTTCAGTTCGTCGATAGGAACGATCGCCAGATCTGACAGAAGATCACGTGCAATTCCGCGCCCCATCATTCCGGCGCCTCCGAGAAGAGCGATCCGATATCCCATGCGCTTACTCCGTTCCGCGTCCGCCAGAGCCGTAGAACCAGTCGTCGGGATAGGGATACCACCAGTCCTGCCGCACCGGCTTATGGTCGAGGATAACCATCTTGGAGCGCCGGAAGGCATCGAGACCCTGACGGCTGAGTTCTCGGCCCATTCCTGAGTTCTTCCAGCCGCTGAACGGCAGGGCGTCATTGTCGATCAGTGGGTTGTTGACCCAGACCATCCCCGCTTCGATGCGATCCGCGGCCTCCATCGCTTCTTCGAGAGAGGTGGTGAACAGCGATGCGCCCAGTCCGAATTCGGAGGCGTTTGCGCGCTCTATGGCCTCGTCGAGGGAACCGACTTTGGTGATGGATGCGACGGGACCGAAACATTCCTCTTTCAGGAGTGCCATGTCCGGAGTGCAGTCAGAAAGGATCGTTGGTTCGTAGAACCAGCCTGTTTCGCGATCGGGCGGGATGCGGCCGCCGCAGTGAAGTGTTGCGCCTTTCCCGAGCGCGTCTTCGACGAGCCGGATAACCTTTGCCCGGGCAGCCTCGCTCACGAGAGGGCCGATTTCGGCGGTCTCTAGGCCGTGGCCGATGCGAAGCCGCCGGGTTTCCGCGGTGAAGCGCTCCAGAAACGCATCGAAGACCTTCTCGTGAACGAAAAGCCGCTCGGCGGAGGTGCAGACCTGGCCAGACATGTGGAAAGCAGCGGTGACGGCACCGGCGGCGGCGACATCGAGCGGGGCATGTTCCGTAACGATTAGGGCGTCGGACCCGCCTGCTTCGATGATCGCGGGTTTGAGGCGGGCACCGGCCGCAGACGCGACGGCCTTGCCGGTCGCGGCCGAGCCCGTGAAGGCGATGGCGTGAGTGTTCGGGCTTTCGACAAGCGCGCGCCCCAAGTTCGGCCCACCCGGCAGGCAGGAAAGAAGGCCGGGTGGCAGATCGCGGAAGACGTTCATGAAACGCAGGGTCGAAAGCGTGGTCGCTTCGGCCGGTTTGACCACACAGCCATTCCCCGCGGCCAGCGATGCGGCGACTGTCCAGCACATCAGAAGAACGGGGAAGTTGAACGGCATGATGTGGGCCGACACCCCCAGAGGTTCGTAGCGGACATACTGGAACGAGCCGGCCTGCGTTGTGCCGGCGATCTTCCCGGCATCATCACGGGACAGTTCGGCGTAATAGCGGAAGATCGAGGCACAATTCGCAAGTTCGCCGACGGCCTCGGGGTAGGGTTTTCCCATCTCGAGCGTCATGAGACGGGCGACCTCGGTCAGGTCGTCTTGTTCGATATGTGCCGCGATCCCGTGCAGCGCGGCGGCGCGGCTGCGTGAATCGAAGCGGGCCCAGTTGCGTTGAGCTGCGGTGACAGCGGCAAGCGCGCTTTCGGTTTCACCAGAGCCGCAGATCGCACGCTGCCCGACCTCAAGAAGCGTTCCCGGATCGAGAACCGCCCGCGCCTCTTCTGCCGGGTGATACTCCGGCACAAGGTACCATGCGGGGCGCATAGGATCGAAACCGGTCATCGGATCATGTAGACCTTGCGAACAGTCTCATGGACGGTGCAGGTGCCCTTCCAGTTTTCCGGGAAGAAGGCCGCGGTGCCCGGCCGGATTTCAATGATCTCGCCGGTTTCGTGTTCGTAGGTCGCGCGACCCGCGAGAAAGTGGCAGAATTCATCGCGGGTGACATGGCACGCCCATGTTCCGGGCGTACACACCCAGATGCCGCATTCTGATTGCCCCTCGGGCCCCTTGTGGATGAGTTTCCCGGAGGTGAGTGACTTGCCGTCGATCATCGTCGGCACTTCGCCCCAGTCGACCAGATTGTTTTCCGTCAGCGGATTCTGGATTCGGGGAACCGAGGTCATGCGCCTCCCTCCGCAAGATCCAGGATCAGACCGGCGGCTTTTTCCGGCCCGTTCTGCGACTGCATATGCGCCGAGGTCTTGGCCAGACGGGCCGCCATTGCATCGTCGGCAAGCATGGCCTCGATCTTTTCGAGCAGTTCTTCTTCGGTCCACTCGTAGCGATCGAGTTTGAAGCCGTGACCGGTTTCCTGCACCCGCATGGCGTTGTCGTGCCCGTCCCAGACATAGGGCATGATGATGGACGGCTTGCCGAAGTAGAGGCATTCGGTGAACGAGTTGTTTCCGCCGTGGTGGATGACAGCATCGACAAGCGGGATCACGGAGGGCTGGGGATACCAACCCTCAATATGCACATTCGGCGGGATGTCGTCGTAGGCATCTTTGTAGTCGCCGACGTTGACCAGGGCCCGGAACCGGCTTTTTGCAATTGCCGCGATGATGCGCTTCATCAGGTCGGTGTCTCCGGCGCCGAGGCTGCCGAAAGAGACGTAGATCAGTGGTCCGTCGTTGTTTGTGGCGAATTCCGGCACAGTATAGGGATCGTCCTTCCGGACACAGCCTTCGAGGTATTGGAAACGCGCGGGGTCGAGGGGTTTGGCGCGGGTGTACGTGACCGGTTCCGGGTAGAGCAGGAGGTTCATGTAGGGGGATGCCTCGAAGAACTCGCCGATTTCGTAGGGATCCTCGCCGGTCGTTTTCAGGAACTCGTTGAAATCATCATGGATCGGCTTGATCACCTCGTGGAATCGAGCGCGAAACGCCTTGTGACCCTCTGTGTCATTCTCGCTCATTCCCGAAAGGTGGGGTGGGATCGCCTCGTCCTCGATCTCGTTTTCGGAGCACGAGATGATCCGCACCCACGGTTTGCCGAATTGCTTGATCGCCGGGAAGAGGATCACGTTGTCGACGCAGATAACGTCGGGCTGGATCTTCGCAAGAACGCCCGGAAGGTCCTTTTGTGCCCATTTCGCGCTGTCCACGATAGCTTCCCAGCATTCCTTTACGTAGTTGTCGAGCTGGTCGATCGGCTTCTTCGAGAAGTTGGGGATGTGTCCGTTGATGAAATCCTCCCAGAATTTCGCCATCTCTTCGGGCGGCATCGGTTCGGACAGGTTCACCGGATGAGCCTCGAAACCGTAGCCTTCATAGACTTCGACAAAGCCGGGATCGGAAAGAAAGACTGCCTTGTGACCGCGCGCCTCGACGGCCTGTGCGATGCCGACGGAGTTCAGGGCCGGGCCGAAGGCGGCTTCGGGAAAGAATGCGATGGTTTTCTGGCTCATGGGTTTTGGTCCCTCTATCAAGTCTCGAAGATGCGGGTATCCCGGGCAGACCAGCCCAGGGTGATCGGGTCGCCGATGGCGAGCGTAATGCGGTCGGCCACATCGGCCGTGATGCGGACGATGACGGGATCGGGTGCTGCGGCCGTTTCGACATGGATCTGAAGGTCGAGGCCGTGATAGGCGCGGGCGCGGACTGTGCCGTCGAGCCTGTTGTCGTCGCCTGCTTCATGGAGACGAAGCCGCTCGGGCCGGATCGCGGCGACCGACGGGCCGTTCGGCGCGGGCTCATTCGACTTGAGTGGCTCGCCTGTTGCCAGGGTCAGCCCCCCACTGTTCGCAGAGATGGGAAGGAAGTTCATCGTGCCGATGAAATCGGCTGCAAAACGTGTCGCCGGGCGTTCATAGATCTCGCGCGGCGGCCCGCACTGAACGAGCCTGCCCTTGTCGAGGATGGCAATCCGATCGGCCATGACCAGCGCCTCTTCCTGATCGTGGGTCACAACTATGAACGTGATCCCGACCTCATGTTGCAACCGTTTGAGTTCAAGCTGCATCGCCCCGCGGAGTTTCTTGTCGAGCGCGCCAAGGGGTTCGTCCAGAAGCAGCAGGCGCGGGCGCTTGACGAGGGCGCGCGCGAGAGCGACGCGCTGGCGCTGACCGCCGGAGAGCTGTTCGGGCTTTCGTTCGGCGAGATCCGAAAGTTGTACCGTTTCGAGGATTTCGCCGACCCGTGCGGCGATCTCCGCCTTCGGCAACCGATCCATTTCGAGCCCGTAAGAGACGTTCTGTCGCACACTCATGTGCGGGAAGAGCGCGTAGGACTGGAACATAAGGTTTACCGGTCGCCGTTCCGGTGGAAGAGGGCTGATGTCTTTTCCGTCCAGCAGGATTGCCCCCGAGGTTGGCTTTTGAAACCCGGCGAGCATCCGAAGAAGGGTCGTCTTTCCACTGCCAGAGGCCCCGAGGAGTGCAAAAAATTCGTTTTCGGCTATGTCGAGCGACACGCTATCCACCGCCCGCACCGCCCCGAAGTCGCAGCGCACGTCGCGGAGTTCCAGAAGCGCGGTCATGTCGGGATCACCGATCGCCGGCTGAGGCGCTGCGACAGGGTGAGGGCGATTACGCTTACGGACAATACGATGGTGGCGAGTGCGTTGATCTCGGGCGTGACGCCGAACCGGATCATCGAAAAGATCTGCATCGGCAGTGTGATCGACGAGCGGCCTGCGCCAGAGGTAAAGAAGGCGATGATGAACTCGTCCACGCTGAGCGTGAAGGCGAGGAGAGCGCCGGCGAGGATGGCCGGAGCGAGGACCGGCAGGACGACGCGGAAGAAGGTTGTGATCTGCGAGGCGCCAAGGTCGGCCGAAGCCTCGACGATCGACCAGTCAAAAGTCTTCAGAGCGGCGCGGACGACCGAACAGACGAAGGCGAGGTTGAAGACGACATGCGCCATGGTGATCGTATGCAGGCCCATGGTGACGTTCAGGAGTGAGAAGAAGCTGAGAAGTGCGATGGCCAGGACGATGTCCGGGATGATCATCGGAGCGAAGATCAGCGCCTCGAGTGCATGGCCCTTGCGGCGGCGGAGTTCGACGCCGAGGGCGAGGAGTGTACCCAGGACCGTCGAAACCAGTGTGGAAGCGAGGGCCACGATGAGGGTATTTCCGGCGGCGTGAAGAATATCGTCATTCGCGAGAAGCTCGCCGTACCAGCGGGTCGAGAACCCCGTCCAGGCCGTCGGCAGGCCGCCATCGTTGAAAGAGAGACCGACCACGACCGAGATCGGTATGTAGAGGAATGCGAAGACAAGCCCGACGATCAGGAGCATTACCCGGAAAGTGCCCCGCTCACCCATCGGCGTGGTTCCGGTTGGCGGTGCGATCGGCTGCGAGGGCCTGAAGCATCAGAAGTGTCAGCATGATAGCGATGAGCGCGGCGGAAAGAGCCGCCCCGAACGGCCAGTCGTTCGCCGTCAGAAACTGGGCATAGACGACATTGCCGATCATCTGGAAGCGTCCGCCGCCAAGCAGGGCCGGGGTCACGAAGTTTCCGATCGACAGGACGAACACGAACACGGCCCCCGCAGCAATCCCGTGAACTGTCGAGGGAAGGGTGACGCGCAGAAAGGTCGTAACCGGCCCTGCGCCAAGATCGCGCGAGGCCTCCCGCAATTCCGGGTTCATCCGGATCAGCGGCGCGTAGCAGGCGAGGATCACGAAGGGGAGGTAGTTGTAGACAAGCCCAGTGATCACTGCGCCCTCGGTGTAGAGAAGCGACGGCGCCTCGCCTTCGAACCCCCCAAGTCTGAGAACCTGTGTGAGAAGCCCCTCGCGCGCCAGCATCACGATCCAGGCATAGGTGCGGATCAGGTAGTTCGACCAGAAGGGCAGGATCGCCAGAAAAAGAAGCAGGGGCTGCCATCGCCGAGGCATCGACGCGATGGCGTAGGCGGCGGCATATCCGACGATGACGGCGATGAGCGTCGCCAGCCCGGCGATCTGCGCCGATTTGAGAAAGATGCCGGCATAGAGCGGATCGAAGACAAGCGCGAAGTTTTCGAGCGTGAATGTATATTCGATCCCGCCATATATCCCGCGCCTGAAGAATCCCAGTGCGAGGATCAGACCGCAAGGCACGACAAGCAGCGCCGTCAGCCAGACGAGCGCCGGAGCCATGAGTGCGGTGGAGTGGCGTGGGGTCATGCGAATGCCCCAGGCCGGTCGGAACCGGCCCGGGTAGCGGTTGGATTACTGAGAGGCCCGGATTTCGCTTACGATCCGCGAATAGGCACGTTGCGCCTCGCCCACATCACGAAGCTGTTCGAAACCCGTCATGTCAGCCGGTGCCATGCCCATGTTTGGGAAGGCCTCGATCAGACCTGCGTCGAGAGCTTCCATCGCGGGTTGGTTCGGCACCTTGTAGAGGATGTTCTCCGCGGCCCAGCCGTGGTTGCCTGCATCGAGAATCCAGTTGATGAAGGCGTGGGCGGCATCCTTGTCGTCGGATGCCTCGAGCACGACCATCGTATCGACCCAAAGATCGGAACCCTCTTCCGGGATGACGTATTTGATATCGGTGTTTTCAGCGATCCCGTAGTTGCACCAGCCATCCCAGGCATGCACGAGCACGGCCTCGCCCGAGACGAGCTTTGAATAAAAAGTGGTGTCGTCATAGGCGAGAAGCGTCTTTTTCGCCTCGATCAACGCGTTTTTTACCATTTCGAGCTTGTCGGGATCGGTTTCGTTCACGCTGACGCCGTTCGCCAGCATGCCCGCGCCCAAGAGCCAGCGATCTGTGGCAAGCATGGTGGTTTTTCCCGCCACGTCGTCGGCCGGAGAAAGGAGATCGTTCCAGCTGTCGGGCGCGTCTGCCACGAGATCGGAGCGATAGCAGAGGCCCGTGGTTCCCCAAGCATAGGGCACGGAGAAAGTGTTGCCCGGATCATGCTCGAGCGCATTTGCTTCCGAGTAGAGGTTTGCCAGGTTCGGGATCTTCGAGTGATCAAGCTTCGCGGCAAGCCCGAGGTTGTTCAGCACCTCGGCAAAGGGTGAGGAAACGAAGACAACATCGTAGCCTTCACCGCCCGAGGCGATGAGCTTGCCCATGATCTCTTCGTTGGTTGCGTGAAGTACGAGTTCGGCCTCGGTGCCGGTTTCCGATGCGAAAGTGTCAACTGCATCCGGCGCCATGTAACCATCCCAGTTCGAGATGACGAGATCGGCCTGCGCTGCACCTGAGAAAGCGACGGCGACGGCGGCAGCCGTGAGGCCGGTGAGAGAGAGAGATGTGGTCATGAATTGATCCCCCCTGCGGATCTGATCGGGCGCGGCGACGCGCCGCGCTTCTCCGGCCTTCTTCAATGGACGGCCGGTTGGTTGGGAGCGTAGCGGCAGGGTAATTTATGCGTCAAGCGCAGTGACTTGCCTGAACGAAATAGCCGGGCTGCAACCTGTCGGAGCGGCCGGCTGGCGCGCGCGTAAATCGACGTCTGGTCTTTAGCCACCCACCATGCGCGGCATCATCACGATCTCGTTCGCTTTGGTGACGTCGAGAAGCCAGTCGTCACGATAGATCAGCCCGTCGACGGCAAAGGATACACCGCGATCGATCTGAGGCTTCAGCCGTGGAAACCGGGAGGAAAGGGCGTCGCGGACGTCTTTCAACGTCCGCGCGTCGATCTCCACTTCGTCCTGATCGTCCGCAAGGCTGCGGAGCGATCCCCAGAGCTTTACCCGGATCATGGGGTTCTCGTGTCTTTCAGCCTCGAAGTGCTGCGCGGATCCGCGGCGGGGACATTGGAAGCTCGGCCAGCCGGATCCCCGCAGCGCGGGAAATCGCGTTCGACAGTGCTGCAAGCGGCGGGACGATCGAGGTCTCTCCCACACCCCTGACGCCATAGGGATGGCCAGGGTTCGGAATTTCGAGAATGACCGTATCGATGGGAGGCAAGTCCGAGGCCACTGGCACGCGGTAATCCAGGAAGCCCGGATTCTGGAGCTTGCCGTCATCGCCGTAGATGTACTCCTCGTTCAGTGCCCAGCCGATGCCCTGGACCGCTCCGCCCTGCATCTGACCTTCCACGTAATCGGGATGCACGGCCTTTCCCGCATCTTGGAACACCGTGTAGCGCAGTACCTTCGTTGCACCGGTTTCGGGATCAACCTCGGCATCGCAGATATGGACGCCAAAGCTTACCCCGGCGCCGTCGGCATTCGTTTCGTGATGACCGGCGATCGGCCCGCCCGTCTGGTCGGCGATCGCGGCGATTTCGGCGAGGCTCATCGATTCGTGTTTGCCGGCGTTGGGGCCGGCGGGAACGACCGCCCCGTTTTCCCACTTCACGGCATCCTCTTCGAGGCCCCAGAGCTTTGCCACGCGGCGGCACATCTCGGCCTTGGCTGCCCGCGCCGCATTGATCGTCGCGAGACCGACGGCGAAGGTGACGCGGCTGCCGTCGGTAACGTCGTTGAACCCCAGAGAATTGGTGTCTGTCACCACCGTTCGCACTTTTTCGTAGGGGATGCCGAGTTCTTCGGCTGCCATCATGGAAATAGAGGCGCGAGAGCCGCCGATATCGGGGTTGCCCTCGGTCACGCCCACGGTGCCGTCATCGTTCACGTTGAGGGATACGCAGGTGTTGCCGCCGAAGTTGAACCAGAATCCGCAGGAAATGCCGCGGCCCTGGTTCGGCCCGAGGGGTGCGCTGTAGTGAGCGTGGGCTTGGGCCGCCTCGAGCGTGGCGACCAATCCGATTTCATCGAATGTCGGCCCGTAGGAGGACAGCGTTCCCTTGCGGGCGGCATTCTTGAGCCGAACCTCGAAGGGATCGAGCCCGAAGTGCTGACACAATTCGTCCACCACGCTTTCGACGGCATAGACGGCCATAGGTGCGCCCGGCGCACGATAGGCGGCTTCCTTGGGACGATTTGTCAGGACACTGAAGCCCTCGGTTCTGACCGCTTCGAGATCGTACGCGGCAAAGGCCGACTGCGCGCCAAAGAGCACCGTTTCGCTTGGGAAGGCACCCCCCTGATAACGAAGGGTTGCGGCACCGGCAGTGACCTTGCCGTCCGATGTCATGCCAATCTTCACGTCGATCGACGAGGAGGCGGTCGGGCCGGTGGCGCGGAACACCTCCTCGCGCGACATCACCATCTTCACCGGGCGGCCGCACTTCCGCGACAGGGCCAGCGCCACCGGCTCGATGAATGTCGTTGTCTTGCCACCGAAGCCGCCTCCGATCTCGGAGGCCGTGACGCGTAGCTGGCTTGCATCCATCCCGAGCAGGGCGGCGCAGGTCGAGCGGACCATGTACTGACCCTGGGTGCAGCACCAGAGTTCGCCTTTGCCGTCGCTCGTCATCGAGCCCAGGCAGGCATGCGGCTCGATATAGCCCTGGTGAGTCGCCGCCGTCTTGAAGCTTCGTTCCACGATCTTGTCGGCTTTAGCGAAGCCGCCTTCGGGATCGCCATGGCCGAACTGCCAGTAGCCGGTCACGTTTTCCGAGTGGCCCGAAGGAACAGTCTCGTCGGCCCGGCCCGGCTGTACCACGGGTGCATCCGGTGCCATGGCCGCATCCACATCGGTGACATGCGGAAGGACTTCGTACTCGACCTCGATCCGGTCGAGCGCCGCGAGCGCGATTTCCAGCGAGGTGGCCGCGACGGCCGCGACGGCGTGCCCGTCGTAGAGCGCCTTGTCGCGGGCCAGCACGTTATCCTTGATGTCTCGGTAGAAATCGTCTTCGGGCTCCGCCAGATCAGCATTCGTTACGACGGCCTTGACGCCCGCCATGTCGAGCGCTGCACTGGCGTCGATTCCAACGATCCGTGCGTGCGGATGCGGGCTTCGAAGCACCAAGCCGTGCAGCATGCCCGGGGCCGACATATCCGCCCCGTACTGGGCCTTGCCGGTTACCTTGTCGATGCCATCCGGCCGGCGGGGGCGGGTGCCGACAACCTTGAACTGGCGGTCCTTCGCTGCGTCAAACGCCATGAGTTTCCTCCCTCATCTGGGCCGCCGCGGCCTGAACGGCGCGGATGATCTTGTCGTATCCTGTGCAGCGACAGAGATTGCCGGCGAGCCAGTAGCGCACTTCCTCGTCCGTGGGATCGGGGTTCCGCTCCAACAGAGACTTGGCAGCCACCAGAATGCCAGGTGTGCAGATCCCGCATTGCAGAGCCGCGTGTTCGATGAACGCCTCCTGCAGCGGATGAAGTTTCCCGGCTTCCGCGACACCTTCGATCGTGCCGATCTCGGCCCCGTCGGCCTCTGCGGCAAGGACGAGGCAGGAACATACGAGGCGACCGTTGAGCGTGACCGAGCAGGCGCCGCAATCGCCGGTTCCGCAGCCTTCTTTCGAGCCGGTAAGGCCAAGGCGGTCGCGCAGGGCATGGAGGAGGGTCTCACCCGGGGCGCAGACGAAATCCTGCGGATCCCCGTTCACGGTGGTTGATACGACGATACCGCTCATTTGGCTTCCCTCGCACGTTCGTAGGCGATTTTCGCAGCCCGGCGGGCCAGAACTCCGGCGACCTCGATGCGGAAAGCGACAGTGCCGCGTTTGTCATCGATTGGCGAAGCGGAGGCGGCGCAGTGCGCTTCGAGCTTCTTCAGGGTATCGTCGTCGAGCGTCGTGCCCACGAGCAGATCGCCGGCCCCGTCGACAAGGTAGGCTGTCGGTGCAACGGCGCCGAGCGCGACCCGGGCCGCAGTGACCGTGCCGTCGGCGTCGGTTTGGAGCCATGCGCCGGCCGAGGCCACGGCGATATCCATTTCGGTGCGCGGGATGAAGCGAAGGTAGGCATCGCCACTTGCAGGTTGGCGTTTCGGCAGAAGTATTGCGGTTACAAACTCCCCTTCGGCAAGCGTTGTCTTTCCGGGGCCTGTGGGGATATCTGCAACGGCTGCCATGCGGGTGCCGTCGGGGCCGGCGATTTCGACCTCCGCACCAGCGGCGATCAGCGCGGGAACACAATCCGCCGCGGGCGACGCATTGCAGAGATTGCCGGCCATGGTCGCCCGGCCTTGAATCTGGGTGGAGCCGATGAGTTGCGCGGCCTCGGTTACACCCGGCCATTCGGAGGTAAGCGCGCCGTCTTCTCCAAGCTTAGCACCGGGAACGGCCGCGCCGATCCGGAAGCCGTTTTCGGTTTGAGTGATCTCGCCGATGCCGGGCAGATGCTTGATGTCGATTACCATTTCCGGCGCGATGCGGCGTGTGCCCATCTGCACCAGAAGGTCCGTTCCTCCCGCCAGGACGTAGGCATTCGGACTCTCGGCAAGGCAGCGCGCCACGTCGGAGACGCTTTCAGCCCTCAAAAACTGCATGCTTGGATCACTCCCAACCTGTGCTCCGCTCAATCTGCGGAGTCGTTCGCGGAGCACAGAGTGGCAAGGCTCAGCCCTGCTGTCCACCACCGAAACAAGTCATTTATTCTATCGGTCGCGCCATGCGGCGAGGGCTCGGGCATGATCGGTCATCAGGACAGCGATTCCACCATCTGCGAGGCGGCCCCACACCGCGTCCGGATCATGCAAGGCCCTGGCATCGGACAATCCGCAGCAATGCACGGGATCCATCGTATAGGTCCCAAGGGCCTACGACTCGCCGGCCGCCTTTGCGGCCTTGCCCAGTTGGTCGAAGTCATCGAAATAGATCTCCGCAGACGCCGCGCCGGACTGAACGAGCGTTTCGATGACGTTGGGCGCGGCGTCAGGCAGCATGACCTTCGCCATGACCATTATGCCGTAGCGCTCCTCCAAAGCAGCGCGCCGTTTCGCGTCTTCCGGAGTGTTCACGTCTATCTTGATTGATCCCGTGTGGGCATGGCCGAGGTTTTGGATCGCGGCAGCAACGGCTTCAACCTCGCGATCTTCTTTCACGTCGAAGTCGAAGAAGGCGCGATCGGGTACATCGGCAAGTACGTCTGCGAGAGCAGGGAGCGTTTCTTGGGTGATCCTCGCATCGGGGCCGCCGTCACCTTCCCGCAAGTGATGGGCTGATAGTTCTGCTGCACTCAGCATAGCGACCTTACCCGTGTTACCGGCCATACGCTGCAAATCCGGATCATGCATGAGAACGGGTATGCCATCCTTCGATAGCTGCACGTCGATTTCCACGATCCCGAAGCTATGGCCGGCCTCGATGGCTGCGCGGCTGTTTTCCGGCAGTGGCCCCCACAGCCCGCGATGGACGGAGATCAATACGCGATTGTCCCGCGCCCGCCAGCGTTCGCGGAACAGATCTGACGGTGTCATCCTCGTCAGATACGGCGCCCGGAGGACGTATCGAAGAAATGGGCATCATCCGTGCGGAAGGAGATTCCTGCCCGGCCCGAGGGTTCAGGCAACTCGGCATCCTGTGCGATGGTGATATCCTGGCTGCCGAGCGTGCCGTGGATGAGCCGGATGGCCCCCAGTTCCTCGACAACGCCTATGTCGACGGCAAGCCCCCCGTTTTCGGGCGTGATCTGGATACGTTCGGGCCTCAGACCGAGCTTGACCGCACCGGTGCGGGGGCTTTGAAGTCCCAGCGATTGGCCGTCGATATCGACACCGGTGTCGGTCAAGGTCGCATCGATGAGGTTCATGGGGGGCGCGCCGATGAAGCTAGCGACGAAGGTGGATGCCGGATGCGAGTAGACTTCGTGCGGCGTACCGATCTGTTCGACCTGACCGTTGTTGAGAACGACGATCCTGTCGGCCAGGGTCATGGCTTCGACCTGGTCATGGGTCACGTAGATGGCCGCTGTCCCGAGGTTGCGCTGCAGCTTCTTGATCTCGAGCCGCATCTGGTTGCGGAGTTTCGCGTCAAGGTTCGACAGGGGTTCGTCGAAGAGGAAAATCGCCGGATCACGTACGATGGCGCGGCCCATCGCGACGCGCTGACGCTGGCCGCCCGAGAGCTGCGAGGGCTTGCGATCCAGAAAATCCTTGATCTGAAGGAGGGCGGCGGCGTCATCAACCTTGCGGTTGATTTCTTCCGCGGGCGTGCCGCGGTTCTTTAGGCCATAGGCAAGGTTCTTGCGCACCGACATGTGGGGATAGAGCGCGTAGTTCTGGAAAACCATCGCGATGTTGCGGTCGGCCGGCTCAAGATCGTTGACGACTCGACCCGCGAGTTCGATCTTGCCA
Organism: Ovoidimarina sediminis; assembly: GCF_032586175.1. Classification (NCBI taxonomy): domain Bacteria; kingdom Pseudomonadati; phylum Pseudomonadota; class Alphaproteobacteria; order Rhodobacterales; family Roseobacteraceae; genus Ovoidimarina; species Ovoidimarina sediminis. The sequence continues at coordinate 50,346 of NZ_JAWHTE010000017.1, read as the reverse complement.
TCGGTGACGTCTTCGAGGCCGGCGACCATACGCAGGAGGGTGGATTTTCCGCATCCCGAGGGCCCGACGAAGACGACAAGTTCACCGTCCTCGACATCCACAGAGACGCCTTTTACGGCTTCCGCCCCGTTGGGATAGCGTTTGAATGCGTTCTTGATGCGCAGTGTTGTCATTTTTCCTGCTCCACAAGGCCTTTGATGAACATGCGCTGGAAGATCACGATGACCAGCGCGGGCGGCAGCATTGCGAGGATCGCCATCGCCAGCGCCTCGTTGTACTCGGGGATGTCGGCCCCGATCATCTGCTGCATGATGTTGCGGATGCCGCGAACGAGGGTGAAGTAACCCTCCTCAGTGGTCATCAGCGTTGGCCAGAGATACTGGTTCCAGCCCACGACGAACATGATGATGAAGATTGCCGCGATCATGGTGCGCGAGAGCGGCACGAGGATGTCCCAGAAGAACTGCACCGGGCCAGCGCCGTCGATGCGGGCGGCCTCGATCAGCTCGTTGGGCACGGATTTGAAGAACTGCCGGAAGAAGAAGGTTCCTGTCGCCGATGCGATAAGCGGCACGATCAGGCCCGAATAGGTGTTCAACATGCCGAGTTGCTGGACGACCTCGTAGGAGGGCAAAATCCGCACTTCGAGGGGCAGCAGCAAGGTCGAGAAGATTACCCAGAAGGAGAACGTGGCCAGCGGGAAGCGGAAATAAACGATGGCGTATGCTGCAAGCATCGAAACGATGATCTTGCCGACCGCAAAGCCGATTCCGAGGATCAGGCTGTTCTGCGTCATGAGAAGCCCTGTTACCTCGCCGGTGAATCCGCCCTCCTGGTAAAGCACGTTCTTGTAGGTTTCGAGGAAGTTCCCCCCGAAGCCGATCTGCATCCCTTCGCGGTGGATCGTGACGTGATCGAAGGTGGATGTCATGAAGGCGACGACCAGCGGGCCCATCATGAGCAATACGCCGATGACGAGAACCGCATGATCGTAGATGCGGACGTTGCCGCGGGGCTTGTTCTTCTTCGTCGCGGTTTTCGTGGGGGCATCCGCGGCGGTGTCGAGTTCGGTAACAGCCATTCGTTCGCCCTCTATGTATAGTGGATCCGGCGTTCGATCAGCCGGAACTGTGCGATGGTGAGAAGAAGGACGACGATCATCAGGATCACCGATTGTGCCGACGAACCCCCGATATCGTTGCCGCGGAAACCGTCGCGGAACACCTTGTAGACAAGTGTTACGGGCGAGTTGCCGGGCTGATCCTTCACGATCTGGTCGATCGTGCCAAAGGTTTCGAACATCGCATAGGTGATATTGAGGATCAGCAGAAAGAACGTGGTCGGTGCCAGCAGCGGAAAGGTGATTGTCCAGAAGCGCCGGGTTTCCGAACGGCAGTCGATTGCCGAGGCTTCCTTTACAGAGTTCGGGATCGATTGAAGCCCCGACAGGAAGAAGATGAAGCAGTAGGGCACCTGTTTCCACGTCGAAACGACGATCATCGCGAAGCCCGTATCCCAGTAATTCACACCGATCTGCATTTGCCATCCGAAGAGAGCAAAGAAATCGACAAGTGGCCCGATGTGTTGGTCGAAGAGCATCACGCCGATCAGGCCCGCGACCGGGGGGGCGATGGCGTAGACCCACATCAGAAGTGTCTTGTAGGTGGATTGGCCGCGCAGCACGCGATCTGCGGAAACAGCGAACATAAGGCCGAGGGCGAGGGACAGTACCGAGACGAGCACAGTGAAGACGAGGGTGAACCAGGCCGTGCGCTGATAGTCTGAGCCGGTGAGCGCGTCGGTGTAGTTCTCAATTCCGACGAAGGTGCCCTGACCGGTGAATGGATTCTCGAGATAGAAGGAAGACCGGATCGCCTCGGCCGCCGGCCAGAGGAAGAAGACCAAGATGATCGCCATCTGTGGCGCGAGCAGAAGATACGGCATCCATGGATTGCCGAACCGTGCCTTGTCCATCTTTCGTTACCCCCGCGTTGGTCGTCCATTCCCGTTCGCGCCGCTTGCGAACGGTCGAAGCTGAGCCGCGGGACATGCCGCGGCTCAGCCGGTGATTTATTAAACCTTCAAGGCGCTTACTGGGTTTTCGAGAACCGCTCGAGGAGCTTATTGCCTTCCTCTTCGATCGTCGCAAACGCGGAGTCGACGTCCGTCTCACCCGAGAAGATCTTGCCGTATTCACGGTTCATGACGTCCCGGATCTGGACGTAGTTGCCCATACGGTAGCCCTTGGAATAGTCGCCGCCCGGCAGCGAAAGCTGCAGGATGCCGATCTCGGCCTGAGGCGTCTCTTCGTAGTAGCCTTCTTCCTTGACCATTTCGTAGGCGGCCGTCGTGATCGGAACATAGCCCGTCGACTTGTGCCAGAACGCCTGCACCTCGGCCGACGACAGGAACTTGAAGAATTCGGCGGTAGCCGCGTTCTCTTCGTCGCTATGTCCGGTCAGGGCAAAAAGAGCAGCACCGCCGATGAAGGTCTGGGTAGGTTCGGGATTGATCGCTTCCCAGTAGGGAAGGTAGGTCGCCGAGAACGGGAAATCGACCGAGTTCTTCAAGCCGCCAAACGAGCCGGACGAACCAAGCCACATCGCGACTTCGCTATTTTCGAAAGGAGCCTGGTTGTCACCCCAGCCGGCGCCGTAGTAGCCGTACCAGCCCTTGTCGAGCCATTCCTTCACCTTGGTGAAGTGGGTTTTGATCGCGTCGTTGTTGACGAGGATCTGGGTGCCATCGACGCCTTCGTATCCGTTGTCATTGGACGCAAACGGAATGTTGTGACGCGAGTGGAAGTTCTCAGTGAAGATCCACGGGCTGTGCGACTGGGCGAGCGGAATATAGCCCGCCTCGACGATCGCGGGGGCGATGGCTTCGAACTCTTCCCAGGTCTTCGGTGGTTCAACGCCCGCCTTAGCCAACGCATCCTCGTTGTAGTAGAGGATCGGGGTCGACGAGTTGAACGGCATGCCGACCATCTTGCCGCTCGCGTCGGCGTAGAAGTAGCGGACGCCCGAGATATAGTCGTTCGCGTCGAATTCGGTGCCCGTCTGGGCCATCAGGTCCTCTGCCGGGATGACGGCACCTTGCGCGCCGATGATCGTCGCTGCGCCCGCGTCGAACACCTGAACGATGTTCGGCTGTTCGCCAGCCCGGAAGGCGGCAATTGTGGCTGTCAGCGTGTCTTCGTAGCCGCCTTTGTAGACGGGGGTCAGCACGACGTCCGATTGCGATTCGTTGAACATCGTAGCTACGGCGTTGACCGTTTCGCCGAGCTGCCCGCCATGTGCGTGCCACCAGGTGATCTCGGTCTGTGCGATAGCTGGAGCCGCAACGAGAGACGCAGCGGTTACGGCAGTAAGAGTGAGTTTCCTCATAAAGGTTTGCTCCCTGACATTGTTTTCGACGCCGCTTCTATAGGGAGCAGTTGCAACACTGATGCGACGAAAACGATCCAGGATCCGGATCACCTAAGCCGCATGTTTCCGCGTAGCGCGAGAGTGTCGCCAGTCCTCCCAACGGGCGATCCCGATACGTTAGTCAGCCGATCAGAGAAGGCAATACGGAAGTGACGGTAATTTCGGTCAGTAAGCCTTTGACACGAATGCCCCGCTGAGAACCGTCATCACGATGATCTTCAGGTCGAGCCAGATCGTCCAGCGCTCGATGTAGTCATTGTCGCAGACCGTACGCTCGTTCATCATTTCGCAGGCGTCTTCGAAGGTGTCCGGTGTTCCGCGGAGGCCCCGAAGTTGCGAGAGGCCCGTCACGCCAGGGCGTACCCGGCTGCGATAGTTGAAATCGGGAATGATCTCGGCAAACGGATGTCCCTTGAAGTGGAACCCGACCACAAGCGGGCGCGGTCCGACAATCGACATCTCGCCTTTCAGCACATTGATGAACTGCGGCAGTTCGTCGAACGACGTCTTGCGCATGAAGGCACCGATCCGGGTGACCCGGTCATCGTTGGTTGTGGTGAGCTGATCCCCGCGCTCGTCCGAAAGATCGTATCGCATGGAACGGAATTTCAGCATCCGGAATGGAACCTGATTTCGACCGACCCGAGGCTGCGTGAAGAAGATGGGACCACGGTCTTCCAGCCAGATCAGAATGCCGACGATAAGGCAGGGCACGAACATCAGTGTAATTGCGAGCAACGAAATGACGACATCAACCGAGCGCTTCATCGCCTCGCGTATGCGGCTGTTCATCGGTGAGCGCAGGCGCATCAATTGAGATGGTCGTGCCTTCGGAGGTGCGTACCAGACCGGGAGATCGAACATGTTAAGATCCGTCACAACGGCCAGAGCACCGCTTGCGGCATGTTGAGGCGCGACGACGAGAATCTGGTCGACCTGACCGTCACGCACCGCCTCGGCCATGGCCTTGGTCGCTATGTCTGACCAGCCGGAGGTCACGTGCACGCGACGGGTGAAGCTATGCTTCCCAACCGGCAGGCCCGGCAGATCATCTTCCGTCGCCCGATCGAAGAGGATGAGGCCCACCCGCTCTCCCGTAGATGTCAGGCGACTGGTGACCAACCATGCGGCTATGCCGTTCAGAAGAACCGAGAGCGGTCCCAAAAGGGCAACGAACCAGGGGAGCGGGCCGACGATCGTCTGGGACACAATCAGCAATACAAGCAGCGTGGGGAACCAGGCGAGGATGGATGCTTCGACAACGCCGATCAGCCGGCTTGGCGTGTCGCCAAGGCCGGTACTGCGGAATTCTCCGAAGACGATGAGATGTAGCAGAGTGGCTGTCGAGTACAGCGCGGCAATGGCGACGGCCGTCCAAAGCGTGCCCATCCCCGCCGCCACACAGCCGGAGAAGACCGCCGAAACAAGTGCGGCCGTGCCGGATGCGAAGATGATCGCCCCTGCCAAGCCAAGCTTTGCCGCCCGTCCGGGATTTTCAGGAAGCGTAGCGGGATCGGCGACCTTGACCGCCCCAGTTGCACGAGAGGTCAATGGGCCTGCCAGCGCATTGGCGGATTTTGCTTCGGTGACAATTGGCAAACGGTTTTGGGCGTCAGATGCCGCAGCGCTTCTGCCAGAAAGCAGATCAATGACCGAGGCAGACTGGATTTCTCCGCCACCCGGGATCGAGACCTTCTTCATAGACACACTCCGTACACAACCCTGCACTCACCAAAGATGCGACCGGTGCAGTCCGGCCCGGGATCGATTGCTTTCGGATCAAACACACGATCCGACGAAACGTTCCGGCAAGACGATCCAGCAGCGAGTGACCCCCAGAGCCCCCAAATTCCGCAGTTTATAAAGTAGTAACCTTGCCTTCTCTCCGCAACTTTTTTGCCTTTGTCTTGCCATGATCGGCGGTGGAACGGTGGTTGGAGCCCGCCAGTGTTGCTGAATTGTGAACGATCCTGTGACTGTTAGAGCGCAGCCTGGTCGGAGTGAGACAGTGGATATGCCGCGCGGTACGTGAGACCTCGAATCGCAGTTACGTCATGGGCTCGCGACCTGCGGGTTTCGCCGCGTCTGATTTGCGACTATTCGACCGGAGGTCGGTCGTAGGCCCGGCCTGGGCCGGCGACATGGAGGGGCCAATGCCAGACACTGCCAGAATCGCGGTGATCCGTGGAGACGGGATCGGAGTTGACGTGACCGAAGCCGCCTTGGCCGTCGTCGACAAGGCGATGGAAGTGGAAGGCCTCGCGCCGCTCGCCTACGAACGGATCGAAGCGGGAGCCTCCTACTTTTCGGAGACCGGCCGCGATATCGAACCTGACGGCGAGGCCCGCGCCGGGAGCGCAGACGCGATATTCCTCGGCGCTATAGGCCTTCCCAGTGTTCGGCATGCCGATGGCACGGAGATATCTCCGCACCTTCGCCTCAGGGATCTGTTCGGTCTTTATGCAGGGGTTCGACCGGTCAGGGCCTATCCGAATGCACCGCAGCGCCTTGCGGATCCACGGGCGGCAGAGATCGATCTGGTGATCCTAAGAGAGTCGACAGAGGGGCTTTTCTATTCCGCGGCTGCCCACGGGCGCAGTCAGATCATCGGCGATGTCGAAGTGAGAGATACATTGCGGATCACTCGTGCAACGACCGAGCGTTTGCACAGGTTCGCATTCCACCTTGCCGAGCGGCGCAGGGAGCGTGGGCGGCCGGGGCATGTAACGTGTGTGGACAAGTCGAATGTCTTTGCCTCGATGGCGTTCTTTCGGAAGATCTTCGACGAAATTGCGCTGGAACATCCACATTTAGACAAGGGATATTCCTATGTGGATGCTCAGGCGCTGGATCTGATACGGCGCCCCTGGGCGTTCGACGTCCTCGTGATGGAGAACATGTTCGGTGACATCCTTTCAGATCTTGCCGGCGGCCTTGTGGGGGGTATGGGCATGGCGGCCTGCGCGGAAATCGGTGATGCGCACGGACTGTTCCAGCCCGCACATGGCAGCGCGCCGGACATTATGGGGCAGGACAAAGCAAATCCTCTGGCAGCCATTCTTTCGGGTGCACTTATGCTGGACTATCTTGCGGAACGGACCGGCGTGGCTGGATGCGCCAGTGCCGCGCAGCGGGTAGAACGCGCGGTCGAAGACGGGTTCGCAGCAGGAGAGATCCGCCCGATGGAATTCGGCGGCGATATGGGCACGAAAGCCGTTACGCGCGCGGTTCTGAATCGCGTCTGATCTATTGGCCGGTGAACCGAGGCTTTCGCTTTTCCAGAAACGCGGTGTGCCCTTCAGAGTAGTCTTCGCTTTCGAAGCACGCGTTGATCAGTGCCTCGACGCGCGTAAGATCCTGCTCTTCGACCGGACGCACGAGTTCTTGCAACGCCGCCTTTGCCGCTCGAACTGACAAAGGCGCATTGGCGGCGATACGCGAGATATAGGAGCTTGACCCCTTCTCGAAATCCTCGTCGCGGAAGACCCGGTTTACGAGGCCGGCCTCAAGAGCTTCGGCGGCTGAAAGTGAGCGGGCCGAAAACAGAAGATCGGCCGCGACCGAGGGGGAAACGCAGCGCAGTAGCGCCTTTACGCCGGCCGGGCGATAGCCAATGCCGAGGCGGGCGGGGGTGAGCGCAAATTCCGCCGATGTCGTAGCGAGGCGAATGTCGCATCGTACGGCGATGCCGAGCCCGCCGCCAATGCAATAGCCGCGGATCGCAGCGATCGTCGGAACCGTGAGGGCAGCGATCGCGGTTTCCGCGGCCTCGACGGCATCGTCATAGGCTTCGACGGCGTCTCTTCCCGAACGGACATCCTTGAATTCGGAAATATCGGCGCCTGCCACGAAGGCATGTCCGCCCGTGCCCTGGAACACAGCCGCGCGAAGGCCCGGCATATCCGACAGTTCGGCCACGGCCTGGGACAATGCTTGCCACATCGAAAGGCGCATCGCATTGAGGCGCTGCGGATGATTGAAAACCACAGTCCCTACATCTCCGGAGCGACGCAGCAATATGCGTCCATCATCAAACAATTTTTCTTCCGACATAGCCTGCGCTTAGCAGAATTCCGCCAATTGGAATAGGGGCCCGTTAACCACGCAATCGTGATCCATCCCGGTCGAACGGCGGTTGTTCGAGAAGCGTTGCACGATGGGGACGGCCGAGGATCGCCACGTCAAAAACCCGGCCGGGTGTCGCAACGTCGGCCCGCACATAGCCTAGAGCCAAGGATTTCTCGACATGATACCCGTAAGCTCCGGATGTAACCTGTCCGGCGGGGGTGCCGTCAGGAAGAAAAATCGGCTCTCCGCCGGAAGCGTCGGCTTCCTCTACCTCGATCTCGAATATTGCCATCTTTTCCCTCGCGGGCTTGGACAATGTCGACGTGCAGGCCGATTTGTTCAGGAAATCCTTGTCGAGATTGATGAGGCGTTCGAGGTTTGATTCCTGTGGCCACCATTCCGGGCTGTATTCACGGCCCCATGATCCATAGCCCTTTTCAAGCCTGAGGGACATCAGCGCGCGGCTGCCTACCGGCCCTGCGCCTACGGCCCGGCCAGCCTCGATCAGAGCATCGTAGAGACGGAGTTGATCGCGGGTGTGACAATGAAGCTCCCAGCCGAGATCGCCGGTGAAGGATACCCTCAGGGCCCCGACGGTCACACCGGCAATTTCGACTGGTTTTGACCTCATGAAGCAGAAACCGTTGGGTGAGAAATCGTCGTTTGAGAGCGATTGCAGAATTTGGCGCGACAGGGGGCCGGCGACGTTGAAGCCGCAGACGCCTTCGGTTCGGCTCAGGAATGTCGTGTCATCTGGCAGTGGGACGGCGTTGAAGAAGCGTTGGTGGAAACGTTCCGCCATGCCCGAGCCGATGACCCAGAATTCATCTTCTGCCATCTTCGTTACGGTGAAGTCGCCTGCAATTCCGCCACGCACGCCGATCAGGGGTGTCAGGCAGGACCGGCCGACCTCGCGGGGCATCCTGTTTGCGAAGATCGTGTTCAGCCAGGTTTCGGCCCCTGGGCCTCGCGCGACGTATTTCGCGAAGTTCGATATATCTATGATGCCGGCCCGGTCGCGCAGCATTCTCGCTTCGCGGCCCACCGGCTCCCACCAGTTCTGGCGCGTGAAGCCGTAGGTTTCCACATCGGGCTCACCCTCCGCCCGGAACCACAAGGGATGTTCCCACCCGTAGTTCAGCCCGAACACGGCGCCCAATTCCTTCTGACGCTCGTAGGCGGGGCGCGTCCGTACGGGGCGACCGGCCGTACGCTCCTCGTTCGGGTAGTGGATCTTGAACCGGTGCGCATACTGGTCTGCGACCCGGGCTTTCGTGAACGCCTTTCCTGCCCAGGATCCGTAACGTGCGAGATCCCATCCGAAGAGATCAAGCGTCGGCTCGCCCGTGATGATCCATTCCGCACTCAGCCGTCCGAGGCCGCCGTTCTGCGAAAAGCCGGGGATGATCCCGCAGCAGCAGAAATAGCCCTGAAGCTCCGGCACCGGTCCAAAGAGAGCGGAACTGTCGGGTGACCAGATCATCGGGCCGTTGATCACCCTTTTTATGCCCGCCGTGCCGACGGCCGGAACCCGATCGATGGCGCGCATCATGTTGTCTTCAATCCGCTCGAGGTCATCGGCGAAGAGTTCGTGCCCAAAGTCCTGCGGTGTCCCGTTTTCGGCCCAGAAGCGCATGTCGCGCTCGTAGGCGCCGACCAGCAACCCCTTGCCTTCCTGGCGCAAGTAGTACTCTCCGTCACGGTCCGCGACCGACGGCAAGCGCCGGTTCATCGCCGAGATTTCCGGGATCGTTTCGGTCACGAAGTACTGGTGCTCTGTCGGAATGAGCGGAAGCTCCACCCCCGCCAATGCAGCGACTTCCCGTGCCCAGAGCCCGGCAGCGTTCACGATCCAGGGGGTGCGGATATCGCCCTTGTCTGTCCGTACGATCCAGCTGCCGTTAGGTTGTGGTTCGGTGCCTGTAACAGGCGTGAAGCGGTGAATTTCAGCGCCGCTCTGGCGTGCACCGATGGCGTAGGCGTTGGTGACGCCTGAGGGATCGACATTCCCGCCGTCGGGTTCGAACATTATGCAGCGAACGCCATCGAAATTCACGAGCGGGTGCAGCCTCTCCGCCTCGTCGCGGCCGACCTCGTGAAAATTCATGCCGTAGCGTCGGGCTTTTGCTTTCTGAAGCCTGAGCTGATGAACCCGGTTTTCGGTCTGTGCGAGATAGAGCGAGCCTGGCTGGAACACACCGCAGCTCTGGCCAGTCTCCGCCTCGAGCTCTTTGTAAAGGTTCATCGTGTAATGCTGGAGCCGCGAGATGTTGGTAACATCGTGCAAACCATGCATGTTCGCCGCAGCGTGCCAGGTCGAGCCCGAAGTAAGCTCCGAACGCTCAAGAAGAACGACATCCGTCCATCCCGCCTTTGTGAGGTGGTAGAGGATCGAGCAGCCGATCACGCCGCCTCCGATGACAACGGCTTGGGCGTGCGAACGCATGGAGTGTCCTTCCCCGGCTTGAGTTTCGATCGCTAGGGAAACCGGCCTTGTCTGTTTGCTTCTGGCCCGATCGCGACGTCATCGGTCGCAAAGGCCCCATTGCGCGATCCATGACGTTGGCCTAGCAATACGATGGCCTGCCAGATGGGGGAGCGCATGACCGCCCTGTTCGTACAGATCCGCTGCAAGCCCGGAACCACCTACCGGGTGGCCCGCGAAATTGCGTTGCGCGAGATCCACTCCGAACTTTACTCGACCTCGGGTGAATATGACCTGCTCCTTAAACTCTACCCACCGGAGGACGCCGACATTGGCGAATACATCAACGACAATCTGCTCGACATAGAGGGCATAGAACGGTCGCTTACGACGCTGACGTTCAAGGCGTTCTGAAGAAGACGACCGGAACCAGGGAGACCATAACATGAAACTCAAGACGCTTCTTGCTGCGGCCTGTGTCGCGGCGGTTGGCAGTGCGGCGATGGCCGATGGTGCCAAGGTCGGGATGATCACCACTTTGTCGGGCGGTGGCGCGGGGCTTGGCATCGATGTGCGCGACGGCTTCCTGCTGGCCATCAAGCAATCGGGCCGGGACGACATCGAAGTCGTGATCGAAGACGATCAACGCAAGCCCGAGGTCGCGGTTCAGCTCGCCGACAAGATGATCCAGTCGGAGAACGTGGATGTTCTTACCGGTATCATCTGGTCGAACCTCGCCATGGCAGTTGTTCCGGCGGCGACGGCGCAGGGAAAGTTCTACCTTTCCCCGAACGCAGGGCCGTCGGCACTGGCCGGGCAGGGGTGTCATCCTAACTACTTCAATGTCGCCTGGCAGAACGACAATCTGCATGAGGCGGCAGGCGCCTATGCGACCCAGGCCGGCTATAAGAACAGCTTTATCCTCGCGCCCAACTACCCAGCCGGTCAGGACGCGCTGACCGGGTACAAGCGATTCTATGAAGGTGAGCTTGCCGGAGAAATCTATACGAAGCTCGGCCAGACCGACTATGCTGCCGAAATCGCGCAGATCCGCGCGTCGGGTGCGGACAGCGTGTTTTTCTTCCTTCCCGGCGGCATGGGGATCTCTTTCCTGAAGCAGTACGCGGATTCGGGCGTCGATCTTCCGGTTGTCGGCCCCGCTTTCAGCTTTGACCAGGGTATCCTTCAGGCCGTCGGCGACGCGGCGCTTGGCGTGGTGAATACGTCGCAATGGAACAAGGATCTCGACAACCCGGCCAACGTTGCGTTTGTCGAGGCCTTTCAGGCCGAGTATGGCCGTCTGCCCTCGCTTTACGCCAGCCAGGGCTTTGATACGGCCAACCTTCTGATTTCAGCGCTCGATGCGGCCTCTGTTTCCGATGCAGACGGTTTCCGCGACGCGCTTCGCGCGGCGAATTTCGACAGCGTGCGCGGCGATTTTGCGTTCGGCCCGAACCACCATCCGATCCAGGACATCTACGTTCGCGAAGTGATCAAGGAGGGTGACGTATTCACCAACAAGATCATCGGCACGGGGCTGGAAAATCATTCGGACGCCTACGCAGCCGACTGCAAAATGTGATCTGACGAGGTCGCGGCGCGCCGGGCCCCGAGCCGGGCCCGGCGCTTCGCCTGCGGCACCGTCCCGGACCAAGATATGTCAGCGCTTCTTCTCGCCGAGCAGATCCTGAACGGCCTTCAGTTCGGTGTGATGCTGTTTCTGATGGCGGCCGGTCTTACGTTGATCTTTGGCGTAATGGGCCTGATCAACCTCGCTCACGGCTCGCTCTACATGATCGGTGCCTTTGCTGCGGCCGGGGTGGCCGCGGCAACCGGTTCGTTCATGCTGGCGTTGATGGCAAGCCTTGCTGCGGCCGCTGCCGCCGGGGCCATAATCGAAGTCGTCGTGATACGGAGGCTCTATGCGCGCGACCATCTGGATCAGGTGCTGGCGACCTTTGCATTGATACTGATCCTCTCGGAAGCGACCCGCTGGGCGTTCGGATCATTCCCGCTTTACCTCGACGTACCCGACGCCTTGTCGGGCCCCGTGGTTTTGCCGGGCGGGATCGAATACCCAGCGTATCGGCTTGCGCTTATAGGGATCGGCCTTGTCGTGGCTGTCGGTCTTTTCCTTCTGATCGCGCGGACAAGGATCGGTATGCAGATCCGCGCCGGGGAGGCGGATCGTGAAATGATTGCGGCGCTCGGCGTGGACATCGGGCGTCTTTACACACTTGTCTTTGCGCTGGGGGCCGCACTTGCCGGCGGGGCCGGGGCACTCGTGGGAGCAATCCAGTCGGTGCAGGTTGGCATGGGGGAACCTGTGCTGATCCTTGCCTTCGTCGTGATTGTGATCGGTGGTATCGGATCCGTGAAGGGCGCGCTCGTCGGTGCGATCCTTGTGGGTCTTACGGACACACTTGGCCGCACTTTGCTGCCGGTTCTGTTCGGCGCATTTCTCGACCCGTCCCAGGCAACAGCGGTTGGTTCCGCGCTTGCTTCGATGTCGATCTATATCCTCATGGCAATCGTTCTCGTACTTCGGCCAACAGGGCTGTTTCGCGTCGCATGACACGTGTCAGTGCTCTCTCCGCCGCGACGCTCCTGGTGTTGCTGATCGTCCCACTGGTCGCCTGGGCACAGGGGGCACCGTTCACGATTACGCTTGCGACCAAGGTAGCGATACTGGCCATGGCGGGGGTTGGGTTGAATATCGCGCTGGGTATCGGCGGGCTTGTGAGTCTCGGCCACGCCGCCTTCTTCGGGATCGGCGGCTACGCGATGGGGATTCTTGCAAGTCACTCGCAAAGTTTCACACCGCTGATGGAGGTCCCGTTCCTGATCGAAGGAACAAAGTCGATGCCGGTTATCTGGCTGACGGCGGTGCTGGCCGGTGCGATGGCAGCTTGGGCGATCGGAGCGCTGAGCCTCAGAACGAGCGGCGTCTATTTCATTATGGTGACGCTCGCGTTCGGGCAGATGTTTTTCTATTTCGCGATCTCCTGGCCGGCATATGGCGGGGAGGATGGTCTGTCGATCTACGTGAGAAACAGCTTCCCAGGGCTGAATACGCTCGACCCGATTCAGTTCTTTGGAATTGTCTATGCGATCCTTCTGATCGTCCTCTACCTCGCTCACAGGATCGAACGGTCGGCCTTCGGTCTTGCCCTCGACGCCGCGCGGCAAAGCGAGGCGCGTGTGCGCTCTGTCGGCATCGAGCCCTACCGCGTGCGGCTTCTGGCCTTTGTGATCTCAGGATCCGTCACCGCGCTTGCGGGGGCGCTCTTTGCCGATCTCAATCGGTTCGTTAGCCCGTCAATGTTCAGTTGGCAGACGTCCGGTGAAATCATGATCTTCGTCATCCTCGGAGGGGTAGGGAGGCTGATTGGCCCGGTGATCGGCGCGGGCGTGTTCATTCTTCTGGAGCACTTCCTGGGTGGTGTCAGCGAATACTGGCTGATCTATGTTGGTGCGATACTGTTGGGCACCGTGGTGTTTGCTCCCGGAGGAATCGTCGGCTTGCTTGCAGGTAGGCGAGGGCAGCATGGCTGAGCCGGTTCTTCAGGCGAGATCGCTGAGTATCAGTTTCGGGGCACTGAAAGCCGTGGATGACGTGTCCCTTGATCTGAAGGTGGGTGAAATCCATGCACTGATCGGCCCCAACGGCGCGGGAAAGTCGACGCTTTTGAAGCTCATCACGGGCGAATTGAGTGCCGACAGCGGAACAGTCTTTCTTGGGGCGTCCTCCATGACCGGGCTAGGTGCGGCCGCCCGGGCCCGAGCCGGGCTCGCTCAGACATTTCAGGTCTCCCAGGTCGCCTTGGAACACAGCGTGCGCGAGAATGTTCTTCTTGCACTCGTTGGGACCGAGCACAGGAGCTTTTCCCTGTTCCGTAACATCAGGCGGGATGCAGCCTTCGGAGAGCGGGTGGAAGCAGCGCTTCGCCGGGTTAATCTGACCGATGAGGCTGATGCGATTGCTGGCGATCTGTCCCATGGCGGACGGCGCCGGCTCGAAATCGCGCTTGCACTCGCGCTTTCGCCGAAAGCCCTGCTCATGGACGAACCGCTTGCGGGGCTGGGGCCCGATGGCACCGTGCAGATGACGGGCCTTCTTGGCGCGCTGCGCCGCGAAGCCCCCATCCTGTTGGTCGAGCATGACATGGATGCAGTATTTCGCCTCGCCGACAGGATAAGCGTTCTGGACTATGGACGGCTTCTGGCAACGGGGACCGTCGCGGAAATCCGCGCGAACCCGGACGTCCGGGCTGCGTATCTCGGAGCGTCGGGATGAGCCTTCTCCGCTTAACAGGTGTCACCGCTGCTTATGGCCCGAGCCAGGCGCTTTTTGGCGTGAACCTTGATGTGGCCGAGGGCGAAGCCGTGGCATTGATGGGCCGAAACGGCATGGGGAAGACGACGACAGTTCGTGTGATTTGTCGCTTGCTGAATGCGACGGGAGGCCAGGTCCTCTTTTGCGGCGAGAGTGTTGCGGGCTGGTCATCGAGCCGGATGGCACGGGCGGGCATTGGGTTGGTTCCGGAAGGGCGTCGCATCTTCCGCAACCTGTCGGTACGAGAAAACCTTATCGCCGCTGCCCGGCCAGGCGCCTGGGATGAGGCGCGGGTTATCGATCTCTTTCCGCGTCTTGGCGAACGCGCGGCGCAGGCGGGCGGCACCTTATCAGGGGGAGAGCAGCAGATGCTTGCCATAGGGCGGGCGTTGATGACAAACCCACGGCTTCTGGTTCTCGATGAGGCGACCGAGGGCCTGGCACCGGTGATCCGGCAGGAGATCTGGGCCGCAATTCGCCAGCTCAAGGCAGACACGGGGCTTGCGTTTCTAATCATCGATAAATCAGTGCAAGAGCTTCGCTCTGTGGCGGAACGCACCGTCATTCTCGAACGCGGTAGCACTGTCTGGGAGGGCGGATTTGCGGAGTTGGATGAAGGGGTCGCCCAGCGGTATCTCGGACTTTGAACTCACTGCCTTGCGCGATCCCTGCCTGATCGTTACTGATAATTTATCGATAATTTGCAGATGATTGTATGGTGCGCCCTATGTCCGATGGTCCCCGTATCGTTTCGTCCGAACATCTCGCGGCTGGTGGGAAAGGCGAAGTCTCCGAGTATGAATTCGGACTGATGATCGCTTACAACGCCTTTACCCGCTGGGTGCAGCGGTGCATGTCCGCTGCCGGTATGCCGGAGCTTAGCGTGCTGGAAAGCCTTGTTCTTCACCATGTGAACCATCGGGACAGGGAGAAGCGACTGTCCGACATCTGCTTTCTTCTCAACATCGAAGACCTGCACACCGTGAACTATGCGCTGAAGAAGCTGGTGAAGCTTGGTCTCGTATCGTCCGAGAAGCGAGGAAAGGAAGTCTTCTACGAGGCGTCAGTGGAAGGTCGAAACCTGTGCAGCGCCTATGCCGAAGTACGTCGCACCTGTCTTTTGTCTGCATTTCCGGATGACCCTGCGGCGATGGAGGACTTCAGACAGATCGCCACGTTTCTGCGGCGTGCGTCCGGGCAGTATGACCAGGCAAGTCGCGCCGCCGCGAGCCTCTGAAGCCAGACGCAAATTTCACATCGACAATTTATCGATATTTTGTAATTGTATGGGGTGACGCCCGATGGAGTCTGCCGCATGGTGCATCCCCGCCCCGAACCACCCCGCTTTCCACAGATCGTCCGTCAGGGCGTGGATGGCTGCGTCGTTCGGTTCTCCGATAAGCTGACAGAAGCTGGCAACCGCGCTGCGCTCGCTTTTCAGGGAGCGTTGGCGGCTGGGGAAGTCGCGGGCGTCGAGGAAGCCGCAAGTGCGCTTGCCTCGGTCTATGTCCGCTTCGCGTCGATCCCCGCGCTTCACGAGGGCGTAACGGCGCTCGAGCGATTGCTTGCAGAGGAAGACTTCTATGCAGCGGACCTGCCCGGTGGCCGCCGGCTTTGGACGATCCCGGCGGTCTTCGGAGGTGCCGCTGGTCCGCAGCTGGATGACGTCGCGGCTTCCGTCGGTGTCTCGCGAGCTACAGCTATCGAGACATTGACAAACACACGAATGAGGGTTCTGGCTACCGGCTTTGCCCCGGGTCAACCGTATTTGGGCGAGTTGCCGGAAGCCTGGAACCTTCCGCGGCTCGGCGACCTTATCGATGTGCCCGAAGGCGCGCTCGTCGTTGCGATCCGACAGGTGGTTCTTTTCGCCAATGCATCGCCTACCGGATGGCAGCATGTGGGGCAGACGGCTTTCCGGGTTTATCGCCCGGAGAACACCGATCGCCCGTTTCCGCTGGCTCCCGGGGACGAGGTATGCCTGCGCGGCGTCGAGCCGGGTGCCCTAAATGGGCTTCGGGAAGGGGATGGTGGCGCAACGTGGGAGGCTTTGCCATGACAGCTGGTCTTCTGGTGAAGCGCGCAGGCCCGCAAATGAGTGTTCAGGACCTTGGCCGCCCGGGTTTTCTTTCCAAGGGACTTGCGAGGGGCGGGGCCGCAGATCGATCCGGCCATGCGGAAGGCGCCGCACTCCTTGGGCAGAACGCGGCTTTTGCAAGCCTCGAAATGGCTGGAATGGGTGGGATATTCGAGGCCACGGGCCCGCTGCGTATCGCTTTGACCGGTGCAGTGATGCCGGCCCGCATCGGGGATCGGATCCTCGCATGGCCTGGCCGGTATCACCTCGATCCTGGTGACGTTCTTGATATCGGGCCGGCTTCATCCGGAACATACGGCTACCTTTCCCTCGGAGGGGGCATCGCGACGGAAGCGGTTCTGGGAAGCCGTTCCGCGAATTTCGTGGCGGGGATCGGCGCGCGGGTGGCGGAGGGTGATACGCTTCCGGCGGGCGAGGAAAATGGATCCGAATTTTCCGACGCGACGATTGACGTGGCGGATCGCTTTTCCGGCGGAGTCGTTCGGGTTGTTCCGGGCGCCCAGACCTCGTTCTACAGTGAAGAAACGCGTGCACGTTTCGCCGAGACGACCTTCGTTCGGGACAGGCGCGGCAACCGGCAGGGTGTGAAGCTTATCGGCGATGGGCTGCCCTTCGAGGCGGCCGGGCAAAAGACCGTGCTGTCCGAAATGATCGTGCCGGGAGACATACAAATGACCGGCGACGGTGCGCCTTTCGTTCTGTTGCCCGAGTGCCAGACTACGGGAGGTTATCCGCGGATCGGCTCTGTCCTCCCTGAAGATTTGCCGATCGTTGCGCAGGCGGCGCCGGGAACGCAGCTTCGGTTTCGGTTTCTGACATTTGACGAGGCGGAGGCGGCATTCCAGCCGGAGGAAGCGAGATGGCGAGCGCTTCGCAGCGCTGTTCGGCCCCTCGTACGCTCGGCTGAAGAAATTCGTGATCTCTTAAGCTATCAGCTTATCAGCGGTGTGACGGCAGGTGGCGCCGACATCTACGGCATGGAGGAAGATGCATGAGCACGACGGTCGATCTTAACGCGGATATGGGCGAGAGTTTCGGACCCTGGAACATGGGCAATGATGCTGCGCTTCTCGATATCGTCACTTCTGCGAACATCGCGTGTGGCTTTCACGCAGGAGACCCCGATGTCATGGCGAAGACAATGGCGCTCGCGGTGGATCGCGGCGTGGGGATTGGCGCGCATCCCGGGTTTCCGGATATCCAAGGTTTCGGACGGTTCAGGATGCACCGGCCCAACGACAGCCTCGCGAATGCCGTAAGATATCAGGTTGGTGCGGCGCAGGCGATGGCACGAGCGGCTGGTGGGAAGGTGCGACACCTCAAGCTTCACGGGGCGCTCGCCAACATGGCCTCCGAAGACGAGGCACTTGCGCGCGCCTGCTACGAGGGAGCCCTATCGGTGGCGCCCGATATCGTGATCATGGTGCTGGCCGCGACGGCGCAACAGCGTGCGGTTGAGGCGCTGGGCTGTGCATGGGCGGGCGAGATCTTCGCAGACCGCGCCTACAACGACGATGCGACCTTGGTCGACAGGTCCTTGCCGGGTGCGATGGTACGGGATCCTGAGAGGGCCGCCGAACGCATGGTCGCCATGGTTCGGGAGGGCACGATCATTGCGGAGTCGGGCACGCGTATTCCGGCGCAGATCGATACCATCTGTTGCCACGGGGATACGCCGGAAGCGCTGGAGATTTCCGCGGCCGTGCGGGCTGGACTGGAGGCGGCAGGGGTGGAACTGAAGCCTTTGTAGGAGGGCGATCCCGCACCTGCAGGCGCGGCCAATCCCTCCCACCTGCGACGTTCCGGACGAGCAGTCTATTCGGCTGGCTGCGGCTTCGAGCCGGCTGCCTCCAAGCCTGGTGCGCTGAGCGCGAGACGAAGGAGCGGTGGAACAGTCAGAAGAGTGAGGAAAGCCGACATCGACAGGCCGCCGACGACGACTGCGCCAAGGCCGCGGTATAACTCGGATCCTTCGCCCGGGATGAGCACGAGCGGCAGCATCCCCATCACGCTTGTCAACGTGGACATGAAAATCGGGCGAATGCGGTTTCGCGTCGCCTCCTCGATCGCTTCGATCGGAGGCATGCCTTCCTCGCGGAGGTGATAGAGTGTCTGGTGGACAACGAGGATCGCGTTATTCACCACGATCCCGACCAGGATGATGAACCCCAGGAGTGTCAGCATATCGAGCGGCTGGGTCTGAAATGTGTTCAGAAGCGCAAGGCCGCCAACCCCGCCAGCCGCTGCGACGGGCACTGAAATCATGATGACGAGCGGTAGTACGAAGCTTTCGAACAGGATCGCCATCACGAGGAATACAATGATCATCGCGACCATAAGGTTGATCTGGATCGCGTCCCAAGTCTGCGACAACTGGTCCGCCGTGCCGGAAACCGAGAGACGAATGCCATCGGGCAGCCCCTGACTTTGAAGGACGTCGACGACCTCTGCCTGCAGAAGTTCAACCGCGGCCTCGAGTGGCATTGCGTCCGACGGGCGCACCTCGAGCGTGACCGTCCTGAGACGATCCCTGTGGCGAATCTCGGTTGGGCCCGCGGTCACGATCACATCGGCAAGGGCCGAAACGGGAAGGATCTGGCCGGACGGCGTTACGACAGGGTAGCGGCCGACGTCCTGGGTTCGGTTCGCCTGCTGGAGGGCCGGATCACCCTTCAGAACGAGGTTTAGCCGTTCTGCCCCCACGGTGATCTCCGCGACCCGCAGGCCGTCATTGAAGGCATCCACCGTCTGGGCGAGTGCCGAACTGTCCAGCCCCGCATCGGCGAGCCTCAGGCGATCGGGAACGAGCCGCACTTCTGGCGCGCCGAGTTCCAAGCCCGGGATCGGGCGGAACTGATGGCCTTCGGACCGGGGCAAAAGCCCCGATACGATCCCCGCCGCACGCCCGGCAACGCCAAGGATGGCATTCAGATCCTGGCCGGAGACATTAAGTTCGATCGTGCGCCCGCCGCCGATCCCGCGCCCGAAGAGCGAGGGCTGCGTCATGAACCCGAAGGTTCCGGGTTCTGCGAAGATCGGTTGAGAGAGAACAGGGATCAGATCACCGGCGCGCGCGCCGTCCACCGCTGTTGCGCCTACAAAACTGTTTCCGGGCGTCGCCACGAAGAAGAAGTTGTCGATCGTCGGCGTGCCGTCTTCGGTTTGCGGTGCCGGGGCCGCTTCCCAGAGCGGTGCGGCAACGCTTTCTATCCTTTGCGCGATCGTTTCGGTCGTGCCGAGATTGTAGCCTGGCGGCGGGATGATAAGGCCGAACACGAGGTTACGGTTGCCTTCTGGCAGATATTCGAGACGTGGCAGGAACGTCCATGTTGCGACGGCTGCACCGCCAGCAATCAGCACGACCATCAGGATTCCTATGGCACGGATGCGAACGACCATCCGCGTATAGCTCATGACCAGCCATCGGAAGAGCGCACCGAAATGATCAATCCCGGGAAGACGCAACATTGATTGCTCGCCCGATTTAAGGATCCTGCTGGCCAGCGCCGGGATCACCGTTATCGCGACGACCAGACTTAGAAGGACGGAGACCGAGATCGCCACCGCGATATCGCGAAACAGCTGGCCCGCCTCCAATTCCATGATCAGGATAGGAACGAAGACCAAAACCGTTGTCAGAGCCGAGACGAGGATTGCACCCCAGACCTGCCGGGCCCCGTGATAGGCGGCATCGCGCCGGTTGGTGCCCCTTTCGCGCAGCCGATAGATGTTTTCCAGGACGACGATCGCCGCGTCGACAATCATGCCGACCGCGAAGGCGATGCCAGCCAGCGAGATGACGTTCAGCGTTCGGCCGGTTGCGGCCATCGCGACAAAGGTTGCCACGATTGAAACCGGTATCGCGAGGGAAACGACAAGCGTTGCGCGTGGACTTCGCAGGAAGACCAGAAGGACAATCGCTGCCAGCCCACCACCCAGCCAGATGTTTTGCGTGACGAGGTCGATCGCGCCCTCGATGTAGACGGTCTCGTCATAGACCTGGCGCATGTCGAGGCCCTGCGCGGCCACTGGTCCCTTGGCCAGCTCTGCAATGACCGTGCGTACTTCTTCCATGGTTTCGATCACGTTGGCGCCGGGATCGCGTACGATATTGAAGGCCAGACCGGGTTCGCCCCGATATCGAAGACGTGCCGTCGGATCCTGATAGTCAAAGCCTACCTTGGCGACATCGCCAACGCGGATTCGGCCCTGGTTCCCCGCGCCGGCACCAGATCGCAGCACGACGCTTTCGATTGCGGCGACGGTGTTCAGATTGCCTTCCGCGCGAACGATGTAGCGCCGCTTGCCTTCCTCGACATCTCCTGCGGAGATTGAAATGTTTTCTGCCCGGAGTGCGCGAACGACTTGAGGAACTGTCAGCCGATACCGCGAGAGATCCCGCGGGTCGACGACGATGGTCAACTCCCGCGTCACACCTCCGAAGACGTTCACTGCGCTTACGCCTTCGATCCGTTCGA
The DNA here is from genome assembly GCF_032586175.1 of Ovoidimarina sediminis. Classification (NCBI taxonomy): domain Bacteria; kingdom Pseudomonadati; phylum Pseudomonadota; class Alphaproteobacteria; order Rhodobacterales; family Roseobacteraceae; genus Ovoidimarina; species Ovoidimarina sediminis. Next base: position 29,513 of record NZ_JAWHTE010000017.1, on the reverse strand, counting down.
TCCGCTCCTTCACGACGTCCTCTACGAAATCGCCATAGGTCGCCATCGTTCGCGTGTTCCCCGGCTTGGGAGTCAGCAAGACCCAGGCAATCGCGCTGTCGTCGGAGCCGCTTGTATCGAGGGATGGCTCTCCGGCCTCATCCGGATAATCGCCCACGCGATCGAGCCGGTTCGAGACGAGGAGAAGGAGCTGGCTCATATCCGTTCCGACGGCGAATTCCAGCGTGACTTCCGCGCGACCGCTTTGTGCGCGGGACGTCATGATCTCGAGCCCGTCGAGCCCCCGGAAGGCTTCCTCCTGAGGGTTGATAATCTCGCGTTCGACTTCGGCGGGAGCCGCGCCAGGCCACTGTGTGGTGACGACCACGACGGGCTTGCGAACATCAGGCGTTAATTGGATCGGAATGCGCGTGACTGCGATCAGGCCGAACAGAACGGCCATGATCACGATGGCAAGGACCGCGACGGGCCGGTCGATGGCGAAGCGAATGGGGTTCATTGGCTTGGCTGAGGTGAGATGGGTTGACCCGGGCGTAGCCGTTCATTGCCCCGAACGACCACTTGATCGCCAGCCGTCAATCCACTCAAGACCTCAAAATAGGCGCCGATTGCGGCGCCGATCTCGATAGGGCGGGGCTCGGCCACACCATCGGCGGCGATGAAAACCGTCCATCCGCCCTGGCTTTGAACGAGAGCATCCTTTGGCACGGCAAGAAGCTCGCGCGCAGGACCGGCGGGAACTTCGACAGTCACCGATTGCCCGACGGCCGCGCGCCTGAGGGCTTCGGTGTCAGCGGCGACGAAACGGACCGGTCGGGTACGCGTCGCGATGTCCTCAAGCGGAAGAACGGCGCGCACGACGAGGTCAAGCGGTGTTCCACCCTCGGTCAATGCACTCACAGTGGCACCCGGCTCGAGCGCTTCGACATAAACCGATGGTACGCTCGCTTCCACTTCGAGCGCGCGGGTGTCGAGAAGGCGGACAACAGGTGCGCCAGATGCAATGAACTCTCCGGGATTGGTTTCAACGTCGAGGACCGTGCCTGCAAATGGTGCGCGAATCTCCGCTTGATTGAGCCGGTACTGCACTTCCGCGATATTGGCCTCGGCCGTATGAACGCGTGCCTCGGCCTCCGCCAGTTGACCTCGTGCGGTGAAAACTTCTCCTTGCGCTTCCTCGAAACGGCCCTGACTGAAGCTTGCCGTGTCACGAAGACGCTCGATACGCTCCAGCGCGTCGGCCAAGCGTGCCTCGCGCGCCTTGGCGGTTTCGACGCCCGCATTCGCTTCCGCGAGGCGTGCTTCCGCCTGGCGCAGTTCGATCTTTGCTAGTTCCGTATCTAGAGATGTCAGGAGATCGCCTTCAGCGACCTTGGAGCCTTCAAGAACGTGCACCTCGGAAACGAGGCCACTCACGCGCGCCGCGATTGTTCCGTCCCGTGCCGTGACTACTTCCGCGAAGACCGGCACGGTTTCGGCCATCGTGCGCTCTGTCACTTCCGCGACAGCAACACCGGCTGGCCGGCCTTGAGCCTCTGCCCAGTGGGGCAACGCAGCAAGGCTTGCAAATAGGAATGCTCCGAAGAGCTGGTATCTTAGCATCGTGACGCTTTCTCTCGCGCTGCGAACCAAACGCATCTTGTAGAATAGCGCGATTTCGCAATCGCCAAACTTTTTCCAACGCGCGCGGCATTGCGGCATTGTTCGAAACGTGGCAGCACGAACCGCATCCTCGGGGAAGATATCGGAACGCTGTATATGAAAACTGCGCTCGTTACAGGGATTACCGGGCAGGACGGCTCGTATCTGGCAGAGTTTCTGTTGGAAAAGGGCTACGAAGTGCACGGTATCAAGCGCCGTGCCTCTGCATTCAACACTCAGAGGATCGACCACATCTATGAGGATCCGCACGATCCCTCGCCTCGAATGCATTTGCACTACGGAGATCTCACGGACACATCGAACCTCACGCGGATTTTGAGCGAGGTTCAGCCTGACGAAGTTTATAACCTCGGGGCGCAGAGCCATGTCGCGGTGAGCTTCGAGGCTCCGGAGTACACTGCGGATGTCGACGCGATCGGGACGCTGCGCCTTCTGGAGGCGATCCGGTTTCTTGGGCTCGAGAAGAAGACTCGATTCTACCAGGCATCGACGTCCGAGCTCTACGGTCTTGTCCAGGAAACGCCTCAGACGGAGACAACGCCTTTCCACCCGCGATCCCCCTACGCGGTCGCAAAACTTTATGCCTACTGGATCACGGTGAACTACCGCGAGGCGTACGGTCTGTATGCCTGCAACGGCATTCTCTTCAATCATGAAAGCCCCCGTCGCGGTGAGACCTTCGTGACGCGAAAGATTACTCGCGGGCTCGCAAACATCGCACAGGGGCTCGAGGATTGCTTGCACATGGGGAACATCGATGCGTTGCGCGATTGGGGGCACGCGAAGGATTACGTCCGAATGCAATGGATGATGCTTCAGCAGGACACAGCAGAGGACTTCGTGATCGCAACCGGGGTTCAGCATAGTGTTCGCGAATTCATCACCTGGAGTGCTCAAGAACTCGGGATCGAACTGAGGTTCGAGGGTACCGGCATCGATGAAATCGCAGTGGTTGAAGCGGTGCGCTCGAATGCCGCCCCCGCCGTCAAGCCGGGCGACGTCGTAATGCGGATCGATCCCAGGTACTTCCGTCCGGCCGAGGTGGAAACGCTTCTCGGAGACCCCAAAAAGGCCCGGGAGACCCTTGGATGGGAGCCGGAAATCACTGTTCAGGAGATGTGTGCTGAAATGGTGGCGGAAGATCTTTCGATCGCGAAGCGCCACCGCTTGCTGAAAGAGCACGGTTATAGCCTGCCCGTTTCCATCGAGGATCAGGGATGACGGGTGCAATCTTCGTGGCGGGCCACCGGGGGATGGTGGGCGGAGCGATTTACCGTGCCCTCGAAGCTCGTGGCGTGCCTATCCTGACGCGGACGCGTGAAGAACTCGATCTCAGGGACCAGCGCGCGGTTGAGGCTTTCCTGGCGACGGAGCGCCCCGAGGCGGTCATTGTCGCTGCGGCAAAGGTGGGTGGAATTCTGGCAAACACTACCTATCCTGCCGAATTTCTTTATGAGAACCTGATGATCGAGGCTAACCTGATCCATGGTTCTCACCTTGCAGGGATCCAACGCCTCCTGTTCCTCGGCTCTTCCTGTATTTATCCGCGCGACGCGGACCAGCCGATGGCCGAAGCCGCACTTCTGACCGGTCGTCTCGAGGCGACGAACGAGCCCTACGCGATCGCAAAAATTGCCGGAATCAAGCTGTGTGAGAGCTACAATCGCCAGTACGGTCACGATTATCGAAGCGTCATGCCTACGAACCTATATGGTCAGGGCGACAACTTTCATCCCGAGAACAGCCATGTCCTTCCTGCTCTGATACGTCGTTTTCACGAAGCGGTTGAGACCGGGGCGGAGACCGTGATGATCTGGGGTACGGGTACCCCGAAACGCGAGTTCCTGCATGTTGACGATATGGCCGCGGCATCGCTTTTCGTCATGGATCTCGACCGCGCGACCTACGATGCGAACACTGATCCGATGCTCAGCCATATCAATGTCGGGACCGGTGAGGACATCAGTATCGCCGATCTGGCACGGTTGGTGGCAGACGTGACGGGATTTGAGGGCGATATTGAATTCGACACTTCGAAGCCTGATGGAACGCCGCGAAAGCTGATGGATGTCAGCCGTCTTTCCAGTATGGGCTGGCGTGCGTCCATCGCATTGCGAGACGGAGTTGAAAGCACCTATGAGTGGTTTCTGAAGGCTGGCACTTTGCGCGAAGCGTGAAGTTGAGGCCGCGGTAAACAAGGTGTCAAACATGGCAAAAATCCACCCAGTGATCCTTTGCGGTGGTTCTGGCACGAGGCTTTGGCCGTTGTCGCGCAAGAGCTATCCGAAGCAGTTCTCTTCGCTCCTTGGTGAGGAAAGCCTATTTCAGGCAACCGCCCGGCGACTTTCCGGCCCGGGTTTTGCTTCGCCGCTGATCGTAACTGGCGATCCGTTCCGCTTCATCGTTGTCGAGCAACTTGCCGCGATTGAAGCTGCGCCGCAGTCGATTCTGATCGAGCCTGAAGGCAGAAACACTGCACCAGCCGTATTGGCCGCCGCTCTCTGGCTGGAAAGCCGATCTGCGGATGACCTGATCCTTGTCGCCCCGTCCGATCATGTGATCGCGGATGCGGAGAAATTCCGAACCGCGGTATTCAAAGCGTCTGAGGCTGCGGAGGCGGGCGGCCTCGTGACCTTTGGGATAAAACCGACAAGACCGGAAACCGGATATGGTTACCTCAAGCTCGGCGATGGAGCTGATCTTTCAAGTGAGGCTCCGCAAGCGCTGGCTGGGTTCGTGGAAAAGCCGGACCGGGCCAAGGCCGAATCCATGCTGGAAGCTGGTGATACGCTTTGGAACGCTGGTCTGTTTCTGTTCAGCGTGCGTGCGATCCTGGAAGCCTACCGGGCCCACGCACCTGATATTGTTGCCCCGGTTTCACGCGCCGTCGCCGGTGCGGAAACCGATCTGGGGTTTACCCGTCTCGCGCCCGATCCCTGGCGCGAGGCCGATGATATCTCCATCGACTACGCGATCATGGAACGGGCGTCCGGCCTGATGGCCATGCCCTATGACGGACACTGGTCGGACCTCGGTGGTTGGGAGGCGGTGTGGCAGGAGGCGGGCCCGGACGATCGGGGCAACTCGGCCAGCGGGGCTGTCACAGCGATCGATTGCAAGAATACGCTTCTTCGCTCGGAGGCCGATGGCCTAGAACTCGTTGGGATTGGCCTTGACGGTATGATAGCAGTTGCAATGCCGGATGCCGTGCTCGTCGCTCCCAAGGCCGAAGGTCAGCGCGTAAAGGAAGCTGTGAGCGCGCTCAAATCCAAGGGGGTGTATCAGGCCGAACAATCCGCACGCGATCATCGCCCCTGGGGATGGTTCGAAAGCCTCGTGATCGGAGAGCGCTTTCAAGTGAAACGCATTGTCGTAAACCCAGGTGCAGCGCTTTCCCTGCAAAGCCACAATCACCGGGCCGAACACTGGGTCGTCGTCAACGGAACCGCACGCGTCACTATTGACGATGAGGTCAAACTCGTTTCGGAAAACCAGTCGGTTTATATCCCGCTTGGGGCCGTTCACCGAATGGAAAACCCCGGTAAGGTACCAATGGTGCTGATAGAAGTTCAGACCGGAAGTTACCTGGGTGAAGACGACATCATTCGCTACGAGGACGTATACGCCCGCGATTAGGCCGCGGTTCGCCGGAGATCTGGCGAAGCGGCTATTTGATATCACTTTGTCGGCAATCGCGCTCTTGCTTGCGTTTCCCGTAATGCTTGCAATCGGACTTGCTATTCGGCTTTTGGACGGGGCTCCGGTTTTCTATGTGTCGGAGCGCATGCTGGCCCCCGAACGTGGCTTCAAGCTTCTGAAATTCAGAACGATGCATGCTGCGAAGCGGGAGCCGCGGCCGATAAACAGGCGAGACATGGTCCGTGTGACGCGCCTTGGCCGGTGCCTCAGGAGACTGCGGCTTGATGAACTTCCGCAGCTTCTCAACGTGCTCAGGGGTGAGATGAGCCTTGTCGGTCCTCGCCCGCCGTTGCGCGCGCAAGTCGAGAAGGATCCCCGCCTCTACCGCAGTCTTCTGAGACAAAAGCCGGGTCTGACCGGGCTTGCGACATTGGCGGTGCATGGTGTTGAAACGATGCGTCTGGCGCGTTTCAGGTCCGAAAACGAGGCAATGGAATACCATCGCGGTGTATTGCTGCCGCGGAAGGCATTCCTCGAACAGGTGTACTCGCGGCATCGGTCGGTGGCACTCGATGCTGCAATTCTCATTTCCACGGTCGTGCGCGTGTCGGCAGGGGGAGGCCGCTTCAGGCCCCCTCGACGATCCAGGCGTGGTCTGGGTGGTTTTCGAAACGCCATTTTCTAAGTGGACCAGCCATGACATTCAAATAGTACATGTCGTAACCGTGCGGCGCAGCACAGGGATGATATCCGCGCGGAACGAGAACGACATCGTGGTTCGAGACCGAAAGGGTCTCGTCAAGCGATCCATCATCCGTGAAGACCCGTTGAATCCCGAAGCCTTGAGCGGGACTCAGTCGATGATAATAAGTTTCCTCAAGATATGTTATTCGAGGAAAGTCGTCCTCGTCATGGCGGTGAGGAGGGTAGGACGACCAGTGCCCTGGTGGTGTGAAGACCTCGGTGACCAAAAGGCTATCGGCAACATCGCGACCTTCCATCGCGATGTTGTGGATGTAACGTGTGTTTGTGCCCTCGCCACGGACATCGAGCGAGATACCCTCTGGCCCGAGCCGTCGGGACCTGTGCGCTCCCTTGCCGGGTGCGAGGCAAAGAGCAACCGTGGCCTGCGTGGTTAGCGTGACGGAAATCCTTGAATCTGCAGGTGCATAAACACAATGCGGGGGTGTCCGCTCGAAGACATCCAGCCGGTCACCTACCTCCCCATGAGATGTGCCCTCCACGCTGACCTCGGCAAGGCCCTCGACCATCACGAGGATGCACTCTTCTGTCGGAAAATGACGATCGAAGTGATCGCCTTCTACACCGCGAAACACGGTGAAGCCGACATAGCGCCACCCTGCGGTCTCTGGGGTAATTTCGTGAATGAAGCCTGATGGGCCAACTGGTTTTCTAAGTAACTGAGTCATATTGCTGAAGAGAGTGCGCGGCCTTCAATTCGGTTGCAAGATAGCCGGTCACCATTTTCCCAATCTGTTCATTTGCCTCGGCACAAGGCGAACGGTTCGCGCAACGTCTGGCGGCCCCGGTTGGAAAGGCGATCACTGCGACGCCTCAGGCGCACGGGATCGCGGGCGCCGATGTTGCACCTTTCATGGCTTGGTCAATCCGCGCCAATAAGCCGGGATATCAGATCGCCGAATGTCAGTTCATGATCGAATTTGCCGGTTTTCAGAAATTCGAGTGTCTGCGCGACAACGACCGGATCGTTCATCATGAAAGTGTGGGTGACGGGGAGGACGATATGATCCGCAAGACCCGGGAGATAGGTGCTTTCGACCGACACCTTGCCGTCGTCAGGCCCCTCGATGATTTCCGAGTAGATCGGGTTCAGGGACTGATTGCCTGCAATCACGCCAATCTCCACGGGTGGGAGACCAAGACGGTTGGGGACACTGTCTTCGCCGGTGCCGAGGACGATACCTGTAGGGCCGTTGATCCACTGGAAAGGCCCGAGATCGCCAAGTTCGTCGACCAGTTCCGAGCCATGATTGGGTGGCGCGAGCATGACGACCCGGCCCATGTCATCAGGGCGGTTTTCTTCGAGCCACGCGCGCACGAGGATACCCCCGAGCGAATGGGTTACAAAGTGTACCTTCGCCGATCCGCAGCGCTCCACCGCTGACGGGACGGCCGTGGATACGAGTGTTTCGAAAGGTTCGTTCGTCGAGGGATAGCTCTTGTTTACAGTTCTATAGCCTTTCGCCTGGAGGCTCTGTTCCAGCACGATGAGCGAAGCGGCCGTTCTGGCAAGGCCGTGGAGCAGCACGACGCACTCTTCCCGAGGAGCGGAGGCCTGGGCACCTGTCGTCAATACGAGACACGCAATTTGGACTAGGAGGACAGAGAGAACGCGCATGGCGTTCAGATAGGCACAAAAACGCCATTGGGCGAGGTCCTAACGATAATTTCTCGCAACATCGCGCTGCGGAACTATATAGCCGCCGGGAGATAACCGTCTGTTTGCCGGAAAAAATATGACACGAGCAATTGCGATTATCGGGGCAGGACTTTGCGGCATTACAGCCGCGCGGGAACTCTCGGGTCATGTCGAAAATGTTGTCGTCTTCGAGAAAAGCAGGGGGCTGGGCGGCCGAATGGCGACGCGGCGGTTTGCAGGTCTTTCCATAAACCACGGGGCACCGCGCGTCACACCGGGCAATCCGGAGCTGGAAGGGTTACTGCTGGCGGCCGGAGCATCGCAGGATTCCCTTGGAGGTTGGGTCGGTCGACCCGGGATGTCGTCGATCGCCCGCTGCATGGCGAAAGGTCTTCGCATCGAAACCCGCCACAGTGTAACAGCGATCATCAAGGGCCGCGGCGGCTTTTATCTCGAAATCGAAAACGATCGCCGACAAGGCCCATTCGCCCGTGTGATCTTGGCTGTGCCGGCGCCTCAGGCGCGGGTGCTGCTGTCGGCCTTGCCAGGCATCTCGAAGCGCCTGGCCGATATCGAGTTCAACCCGGTATGGGCATTCATGGCCGCGTTCGGTGAACGGCTGGATGCGCCGAACAGACTGACTGGCCCGGTTTTCCATCGGTTGTTCAGACAGGAACTCCCGGAGGAAATACAGGCGACACGGGATGTCTGGGTGGGGCATGCGACAGCGGAGTGGAGCAGTGCCTATCTCGAGATGCCGGACGCATTGGTGGAGACGTCCATGCAGGCGGCCTTTGCCGCCGCTCTTGGGCATCTGCCGCCCGAACCACTTTATTGTGCGGTGCACCGCTGGCGCTATGCGCTTGCGCAGAAACCCTTGGGCGAACCCTATCTCGAAGTCTGCAACGGTCAGCTCCTTGTTGGCGGGGACTGGGCGCTTGGACACGGGTTCGACGACGCTTGGATGTCCGGTCGTGCGATGGCCGAACGTGTGCTGCTCACTTTACCAGGTCCCACGGCGCGCGGTAGAGACCGCGCATGGCGATCCGATTTGACCAACTGAGTGATTATTGCGGCCACGGCTTTGACACGCTCATAGACGTCAGGTCACCTGCAGAGTTTGCGGAGGATCGTCTGCCAGATGCGATCAATCTGCCGGTTTTGAGCAATGAAGAACGTGCCCGCGTTGGCACGATTTACAAGCAGGAGGCGCCGTTCGCGGCGCGGAAAGTCGGTGCGGCACTGGTCGCGCGAAATGCGGCGCATCACATAGAAGATAGTCTTGCAGAGAAACCAGGCAGTTGGCGGCCACTGGTGTATTGCTGGCGGGGCGGGCAAAGATCTGGCGCCTTCGCTTCGATTCTTCAGCAGATTGGATGGCGTGCGGAAACCATCGAAGGGGGATATCGCAGTTACCGCCGACTCGTCGCCCAAGCGCTGTATGACACGTCATGGCCCGGTCGCATCGTGCTTATCGATGGGAATACCGGCACGGGAAAGACGGCAGTTCTGGCTCTTCTGAAAGAGCGCGGTGTTCAAACCCTAGATCTTGAAGGCATTGCCCGCCATCGTGGTTCGGTTCTCGGGCCGATGCCCGGAGGGCAGCCCAGCCAGAAGGGGTTCGAATCCGCGATCGCCTCGGTCCTGGCGAAACTCGATCGAGACCGACCGTTGGTTATCGAGGCGGAGTCGAGCAAGGTCGGTGCGCGGATCGTGCCGCCTTCGCTTTGGAAGGCCATGCTTCACGCGCCACGGATCGTTCTTAGTGCATCTCGACCTGTCCGTGCCGAACACCTTGTTGATGCCTATCAAGACCTCTGGTCGGATCCTGCGCTCCTGGATGCCCGGCTAGATCAACTCATTCCCTTTCACGGTAGGGACGTCGTTGATGTTTGGCGTAGTCTTCATAAGGCAGGCGACCTGCAAACGCTGGCAATCGACCTGATGGAACGTCATTACGACACCAGGTATGCACGGTCGCGCGATCGCGCAGAGGGGAGTGTTTCGGCAAATATCGAGGCAGATCGCCTGGACGCGGGCGGAGTTGCCCGAGTGGCGTCGCAAGTCGCAGAAGTCATCAAGTCACTTTGATTTCTGGCGGTCCATCGGTGACGGTGCCGATCTGTTCAGCCTTTGCGCCCACACTGGCGAGTGCGCTGAGGGTGCGTTCGAGTGCGGAAGCGGGTATCGCGCCGAGAAGGCCACCAGCCGTCTGTGGGTCATAGAGAATATCAGATTCGATGCCGCTCAATCGGGCAGACGTGGCCGCCTTGTTCGCCGGTGCAAGAGTAGATCGAACCCCGCTGTCCAAAGCCTCGCGCGCACCGGGGTAGACGGGAATGCTGTCAAGAAAGAGATCTGCGCCGACCCCTGAGGCGTCGAGAATATTGAGGAGATGGCCCGCCAGACCAAATCCCGTCACATCTGTCATTGCGCGAGCGGCGGTCATAAGTTCAGCCACCTTGTTTTGCGGCTTTGCCATCTCCGCAAGAAGTCCGGCGATGTCTTCTCCCCGCGCCTTGAGTTGCATCTCTGCCGCGAGAAGAGCGCCGGATCCAAGTGGACGTGTCAGGACGAGCGCGTCGCCAGGCTTTGCGCCAGAATGCGTTATGGGTGGGCCATCCAATAAGCCTGTCACCGTGAACCCCAGCGTCAGTTCCGCGCCCATGGTGGTATGACCACCAGCGATGACAGCCCCTGCTTCATGCAGAACGGCAGCTGATCCTTCCATGATCTCCGCAACCCATCGTTCCTGAAGCGCCTCGCTCATCCTTGGAAGTATGAGAGTTGCAAGTGCTGCCTGGGGGCGCGCTCCCATCGCCCAAATGTCTCCAAGAGCATGGCAGGCGGTGATACGCGCGAAGATGAACGGATCGTCCGTGAATGCCCGAAGATGGTCCACGGAAATGACCTGCTTGGCCGAACCGATGGAGAGAACGGCGGCATCGTCACCGTCGAGCTGTGTGACATCCGGACGTTCCGGTGCCCCCGAAAGGCGCGAGAGGGCGCGCATCAGCGGCACCCTTCCGACTTTAGAGCCGCAGCCGGCACACATCGGTTGTGTATTTCCAACTTCAGCCCGCACGCCGGCCGCCATGGGCGATGGCAGTTTGGGGGGCGGCATCGCGGGTAACTGGCTGAGCTTATTCATGAATTTCCGGTCGATCCGGTCTTTGATCTTCCAGAGGCGTTCCCCGGTGAAAGTGATGCCCCACTTCTCTCCGACAGCGGCCTTTTTTCCCAGCGATATGAGCTTGATGTAATCAGCCTGCGGCCGGAAGGTCCGGCTTGCGCCGCCCGAAAGATCCGCGCGCAGATTTGCCTCAAGCACGGGCGCGGCTCGAACGGCGTAGACCCCGGCCTTTGGACGCTGCGCGAAGGTTAGATTGGCGCAATCCCCGACAGCGTAGATGGCAGGATCCGAGCTTCTTAGGGTTTCATCGACGTCGATAAACCCATCAGTCATTTCAAGGCCGCAATCCGACAGCCAACGCCAGGGGCGCGCACCCGCTGTGGCGACCGTGAGCGTGGCGGCAATCGTTAAGCCATTGTCGAGGCTCACGTCCGTCGCGCCGACAGCGGCAACACCGGTATTTTCTATCAAGCGAATCTTACGTTCCCTCAGGGTCCTCAGAATCACGTCGCGTGCGCGAGAGGCAAGGCCAGAGAGAGCGCTCCCGCGGTCGATCACAGCTATGTTCGGGTTGCGTCCCGCACTGTCGAGGGCGTGGTGCATGGCCATGGCAAGCTCGACCCCGCCCACGCCGGCACCGATCACCGCCACGGTCGCCTCGCTGTCTCCAGCCAGGAATTCCGCCCATTCATCGGCGAACCGTCCAAGAGGCTTAGCCGCCACGCCATGATCGTCGAAACCCGCAATACCCGTTGGATCCGAGGTTATTCCGACGTCAATTGATGCCACATCATAGGCGATCTCACCGCGCCCGGTGATGTGCACCTGCTTCGCGTTGCGGTCGATTGCGTCCGCTCGGCCGAGGATCAGACGCGCGCCAGCAAACCTGCAAAGACGCACCAGATCGATATCAAGAGCCTCGCGGGGGTAATGACCGGCCACATGGCCTGGAAGCATTCCTGTGTAGGGCGCGGTAGGCTCTGGGTTGATGACTGTCAGACGCGCGCCGGGCAGGGGGCGCATCCCCCATCGGCGCAATACGAGCGCATGTGCATGTCCGCCACCAATCAGAACGAGGTCACGGGTAAGCGGAATATCTGCACCTGGTCTCATGCTGTCTTGCTAGCCCGGATCGCGGCGTGAAGACCAGCGATTCAGGGGGCCAGCCACGCACCTGTGAAATCGTCAGCACGCCTGAACAGCGCACGCCGATGCGGTTGCGTCGCGAGGTGCAAGGTCTCGATTTCTTCGATCCGTGCTTCGATCACTGCGAAGCGTTCGGGCTCTTGCAAGAGGCTGACGGCACCGGGATTGACGATCCTCTGCCCTGACGGCGGTTGCCCGCCGTACGCGAAGCGCGACGGCGCAGGGATGCGGCCCCACTCCGCCTCGGTGCCCTTTCGCACGCTCAACATGACCCGCAGGCGCACCTGGAGCGCTGTTTCCGGCTCCCACAAGAGTACCGTTCCATACGGGTGGATTTCGATTTCCGCGACTTTCTCCGACGCCCTGTCTGTATGAAACTCAAGCGCTGCGATTCTTTGCTGGGCCCGACGGAGGATGACCGTCCGTGCTTCCGCGCCCCCGGTTCGTCCAACCGTAGCGAGGACGATATGCCGTGCGGCAGAAGTCCGGTCGGATGCACCTTCCTGAAGCAACTGCCATACCTGGCAGCGGATCGCTCCGAGATCGTCGGTCATGTCACTCATAACCTGTCATTTCCAAATACCCTCGGCCCGTGTGACTTCCCGAAACGAAAACTGGCCCTTCCCAATAGGAAAATGACGTGTCCATCCAGGCATGATCATTCAGCGCAACGACGGTTGCCTCCAGACCACGGGCGGGTAGGGCGATCCTCCAACGTACCGGAACTTCGCGTCCGGCAACCTCTGTCGTTTCAAGCGGGGCCGCCGTGAATGCACCGTCCGGAAAGGCTGTGACCGTGCCATCGGACGCAATCCAAGTTGCCGCCGAGAATGCGGTCGCGCCTCCAGCGTTTCGCATGCGAGCCCCCATAAGTCTTTCCCCACCGTCGAGGGTCAGACCGAACCAATCCCAGCCGGCAAATCCGCCGCTCAATTCGTCGGAGGACCATTCGCGATCAAGCCAGGCTGTCCCGGTTACTTCAGCGGGCCCGTCCGGCAAGTTCAGGGTTCCGCTGACGTCGTAGAACGGTTGAGAATAATAGTGACTGGCCTGACCATCGGGGGTTTTCACGGAGTACCCGGCATCTCCGTGCATCACGAAGGGCATGTCAGCCGTCAGTTGGAGGTCGTAGGAGAATTCGCTTCCCTGTGCCGTCATGCGGACCGTGCTCAGCGTTGGTCCTTCCATGCGCCACTCGTCGATCCAGGCATAGAATGGTTCGGGCTTGACCCCGGCCTGGCCGATCCCTCCCCGTGCAAACCGCTCCTCAGACAGGTGAAGGTCTGGAGTGGTGACTGCTGCGTGCCCCATCCAGACTTCTGGGGAGGACCAGCCCTCGCCTGTTTCCGGCGCAAGTGCAGAGCGGAACAGCGTCCATTGGATGCCATAGTTCCTGCCGTCTGAGTCTGTGAGGTTTGCGGTCACGTACCACCATTCGATCCGGAATGCCGGGTGCGGACCATGGTCGGCGGGAAAGGAGAGGCGGTAAGCGGGATCAGGTTGCGCAAACCCGTCTGCCGACGGGCCAATGCTGCCGAACACCTGTGCAGAAGCGGAAACAGCCCACAAGCTAAGTATGAGTCGGATGAACCATCGTCTAGCGTTCATTGCTGAAGACCCGAACCAGATCCGCCGGTGCCAGTCGCGCCAGTTTAATTGCGGGCCAAAGCCCGGCGAGCCCCGCCGCAAGAATTGCAAGCAAGCCCAGCTTGATCCAGTCGCCTGGAAAGAGATGCATCGGGAGCCGCCAGCCAAAGGCTTCCACATTGATCACTGCGAGAAGGATCCACGCCAGTGTGAGCCCGACGGGCAAAGCCGCAATTGCGGTGAATGCTGCCAAGACGAGTGCCCTCAACAGTTCTAACCGTGCCAGCCGCGCCCGTGTCAAACCGACGGCCCAGACCGGGGCAAGCTGTGGCAGGCGCATTGTGGCCAGGGTTAGAAGCGACGTCAGAATGGCGATGCCGGCAACACCCAGCGTCAGGATGTTGAGGGCGCCCGTAACGGTGAATGTTCGCTCGAAAACCTCAATCGAGAAGCGTTTCAGTGACGCCTGATCCGTCATGTTTTCTGGGGGAATGCCAAATGCGTCGGTGATCTCTTTTGCCAGTGCGTTCGCGTCTTCCTGTGCGACGCGCACACCGAACCTCTGGCGTTCGACGCCGGGAAACCGTTCGGTCAGCGTCGCGACGGAAACCAGGATCTGCGCTTCAGGGTTTCCATAGTCACTGTAGATGCCGGCAACTTCGAGCGGGTCGCCCACTGGCAGAGTGACGGTGCTGCCGGGCCGAAGCGCGCCACGTCGTGCGTATTGCTCGTTGATCAGCGCGGCCTCGCCCGCTGCGACTTTGTCCCAGACATCAGGCGAAGCGTCGATCAGCGGCCAGTTGTCTCGGTAGGTGGCGTGGTCAGCGACGCCGTATATCGTGCCGGGTGCCCCGTCGATACTCGCGTCGACATTCCAAATTGGCAGAACAGTCAAGCCGCGCGCCTCCAGCCATGCCGTCAGCGCTGCACCCTCGGCATCTGTGCGTGTCGAGATGTAGAGTTCCGAGGCGAGCCGTTGATCAAGCCAACCTGCAAAGGTCAGTCGAAAGCTCGACACCATTGTTCCGACCCCGATATTTGCGGCCAGAGCCAGGAGAAGAGCCATCAAAGCCAACGAAAGCCCTGGCAGCTGCTGGCGCGTATCGGCCCAGAACCATTCACTTTCCGCTGTCTTCGCCCCCCGGGCGAAGAGTTGCAGTGCTCGCGACAACAAGGGTGGCAGCGCAAGTGCTGCGGCGATGAGAAGCGCGCCCAGCATGGCGAACGCGGCGACAAGTCCCGATCCCAAAAGGACGAGAGCACCAGCGAGCGCAGCTAGCCCTAGCGCCGCGATTGCTTGTGCGCGCTCGGCCGTGTGACCGGCCATTGCCCATGCGCGCGGCCTTGCCGGCGCTAGAACGGGAAGCCGAGCGGTTTTCCAAAGGGCCGCAGCACCTGCCAGCGCAGTTCCGAGCATTGCGATTAGAAGTCCCGCGGCCCACCAGGCGGGGCGGATCGTCAGAGTTCCTTCAACCGGCACGCCGTAAAGTCCCCTCAATGTTGCGGCGACATCGGGCAGGAGTGCTGCAGCGATGAGGTATCCCAGAACGATCCCGAGACAGCCTGCCAAGAGCGCAAAGGCGAGCAATTCCGACGCCAGTGCGATCGTAAGGGTTCGTCCCGGAACGCCCAGCGCCCGCAAGGTTCGGAACAATGGGCGACGCTGTTCAAACGCAAGCCCGATGGCTCCATTTACGATGAACAGGCCGACTGCAAAGGACAAGAATCCGAACGCGGTGAGGTTCAGGTGAAAACTGTCGGTTAGTCGCGCAAGATCCTCCGCTCCGTCGATCTTCCTTTGCGTTAGCCCAGGCGCAAGATCGGCGAGGGGCGGGCGCACCATCGGCTGGGTTTCGAGGATGACCAGATGGCTCAATTGCCCCTCCATCCCGAGAAGTCGCTGAGCGATGCCGATGTCGGCGATCGCTATCCCCGGCGCCAGTGCGTCCGACGCATGCACAGGCGGTAATTCTTCGCCGGCAAGCCTCGCCGCTGTTACCGGAGAGGCGAAAAGTCTACCCGGCGACAGCATTGTCCCGGCCATGCCATCTGAAAAAGCGAATGTTGCAGCTTGCGTGTCTCGTGGCGCAGTCAATGCGTCGATGCCGAAAAGCTTGACCCTGCTTCGACCGCTTCCAATCCATCCTTCGACGACCGGACTTACTTGCCAGCCCGCGCGCCTGAGCGAGACATATTCTCGTTCGTCGATCACACCGCCTTCGCGCACCAAGACAGGTCGCGTGCCAGTGACGACGCTCGTTGCCTGTGCATAGCTGGCTCGCGCCTCGGCGTTCAGCGCCTGCACGCCAGACCAGAGGGCCGTCGCCAATGCCAATCCCAATACCAGGGTAAGTGCCTGGAAGGGGCGTACTCTCCAATGCGACAGGAGCGCGCCAAGTGTGATGCTGTAGCTCAATGCAACCGACCCAGCGAAAGATGCAGGCGCCGGTCGAGGTGGCCTGCAAGGCGTTCCGAATGCGTAACCATCAAAAGAGATGTGCCCGCGTCTTTCGCAAGATCGAGCATCAGGCCTATCACCGCATCTCCTGTCGTTTCATCGAGATTGCCTGTAGGCTCGTCCGCCAGAAGAAGATCAGGCGCGCCAGCTAGCGCCCGGCCTATCGCGACCCGCTGCTGCTGTCCGCCCGATAGCTGTTCGGGATATTTTGAGGCATGATCACCGAGCCCCAAATCGTAAAGAAGCGTCTCGACCCGACTTTGTTCGTACCGACCGGCAAGCCGTGCCTGAAAGGCGACATTGGCCCGGACATCGAGCGATGGGATCAGGTTGAACTGTTGAAACACGATGCCGAGCCGAGTTCGTCGAAGGCGTGCCCGCCCCACGTCTCCCATCGCTGCGATATCAGTTCCGTCAATGAGTACTGCGCCCTCATCAGCTGGTTCAAGCCCAGCGACAACATGCAGAAGCGTGCTTTTGCCCGAACCACTTTCCCCGGTCAGGGCAACGCTTTCTCCGCTATCGATAGTCAAACTGACGCTATCGAGGACGGGCACTGGGCCATCGTCCCCGGGGAAGCTTTTCTTCAGCGATCGGACGTCCAGAAGCATGCCTGTCCTTTGTGTCGTGCCTAGCCTGATCTAGCGGCGCTCGCGGATCAGTCGACCCATAGGCCGCTGGGGACCTTTTCTGGCCGACCCAACGGGCGAGACAAGGCAGACTCACCGGTTAATGACTCCAGAAACGCGACGATCTGCTGTACTTCCAGGTCGGTCAGCGAAACAGGGATGATATCCACGGCGCGACGCTGGCGTTCTTCTTCTCGCGTGTCATTCCGAATGACAAAGTCAACGTGTTCGAGCCAGGGCACCTCCGGAAGGCGTGCCGTGTCGGGCTGCCAAGTTTCGCGCGCGGCGAGAGGATCGAGGTGGTGACGGATAATTCCCTCAAGCGTCGGATATGCTCCGTTGTGCCCGTAGGGCGCGGTCAAAGCCACGTTTCTGAGGGCCGGTGTTCTGAAGCGATAGGCGTCTTCCAATCGGTCGCTTTCTGCCATCCGGCCGACGTCTCGGGCATAGGGATCAAATCTGCGGGTGCGTCCAGGGCCGAAGGAGGGCAGGGCCAAGGCATGAAAACTCTGATCGGTCAGAAGGGGCCCGTTGTGGCAACCGCCACATCCCGCTGCTCCGAAGAACAATTCACGCCCGGCATCGGCTTTCGGGTCCAGCGCAGTCGGGTCACCGGAAAGCCAGCGGTCATATGGACTATCGTGGTTTCGCCACTCAACCGCGATGAAGGCGGCCAACGCATTTCCGATCTCGCTGATCGTCACCTGCTCCGGTTCGTCGATGTGATCGAATGCCTCCACGAACATCTTTCCATAAGCGGGAATTGTGCGCACGCGCTTTGCAATGATGGGCCAGGCCGCATCAATCCGATCGTGGACGGCCCCGGCGATTTCGTTTTCCTTCGGGTTGCCGGCCATTTCGAACTGCGCGGTCAGAGGAAAGAGCGCTTGTGCCGCGAGCAAACCTGAAAGCCCGGGCGGAAGCCATTCCTCTGCCGGGCTGTTGAAGCCGTTGTCGTAAGCGTCTGAGAAGGACAGGCGCCCGTCGTGGAACAGCACCGAGATATCCTTGTGACCGAGGTTCCAAAGTGCGGGTGCATTTCGCGAGATCCTTTTCTTGATCCTGTTGTCGCCGGAGCCTCCCGTCCGTTTCGGTCCGACACCAACACCGCCTTCTCCGATTCCAAGGCTCAATCCATCGCTTCCGCCGTGGTCGTGGTGGTGGCACGTCCCGCAGGAGATGTTACGATTGCCGCTCAGGATCTTGTCGTAGAAAAGAAGCTGTCCGATCCCGGCCTGCGCCATGTTCACCGGAAGGAAATCTGCATCCGTCATGGGCCGCCGTTCGAGTGCCTGGGCAGGCATGGCGGAAATGGCCAAAGCTAGAAGGAGGAGCCAGTGAAACGCGGACTGCATGGTGCTATAGTCGCGGCTTTGCTGATAGGTTCAAGCCCCGCTGTGGCTGACGTCGAAGCAGGCCGTGACCTGATGGAGGCCGGACGCTTCGAGGAGGCGATGGAAGCGTTCTTGCCAGCGGCCCGGTCCGGAAATGCTGATGCCGAGGAACTGATCGGTGTCATGTACGCGCTTGGTCTTGGTGTCGAGCGCGACGACGAGCGGGCCTTTGAATGGTATCTCCGTGCGGCGATGAAGGGACATCCGGGCGCGCAATCCGGCGTCGGCTGGTACTACGAGGTCGGTCGTGGGATGCCGAGCCCGGACCTCGTGCGCGGATACATGTGGTATGTGCTTTCGGCGATCGGTGGAGACCCGGATGCGGCAATCAGCCAAGAAGAGATCATCAAGAAGATGACGCAAGAAGAGATCGACCGTGCCCTGGTGCTCGTCAACGACTACCGGCCGTGGATGTATCCGTTTCGGTAGCAAGTGGCTCGGTTCTTGGTGGCCGCGAAAGGACGAAAATCTACAGTTTCGGTAGCAGCGGCTCCCCCTCGATCAGCCGGTCGAGCCGTTCCTTGAGAAGCGCGACGTCCTTTTCCCCAAGCCTGTTGGCGAGCTTTGCCGCATTGTCTTCCGCCACCGGTGTGCCCCGCTTCAGCCGGGCCTGACCTTCCTTGGTCAGGTTGACCTGACGGGTCCTGCCGTCTTTGTCGCCTGCGGTTCGCGCGATGAGCCCTTCAGCCTCCATCTGGCGCAGGGCTCTGCTGGTGGCGGTTCTGTCTATGCCAATGAATTCGGCGATGTCCGAGGGTTGCGTCAAACCCTCGTTCCCGACAGCAAGAAGCACGCACCAAGTGGTTCGCGTGAGGCCAATCGCTCTGAGACCCAGATCGAGACGGCGCTCCTGAATGCGCGCGACCCGAGAAAGCCGGAATCCAAGCGAGTCGTGAAGGCGATAAGTCATCCTCCACTCTTGACCCCGGGGTGGAACGGGAACAACCCCTTGCTCCGGAGAAAGGGTTCTCGAAGAGCATTCGATTTCCGCTTTCATCCGCGCGCACCGCACCGCACATTCGGATCATGACTTACACGCGCGCGATCCTGTTCGATAAAGACGGTACTCTTTTTGATTTTCAGGCGAGTTGGAGCAGCTCCACGTCCTCTTTGATCGCCGAACTTTCCGGCGGCGATCCGGTGCTTTCCGCGGTGTTGGCGGACGCGGTTGGATATGACGTAGAGTTGAGATCATTTCGACAGGGTAGCGTTCTGGTCGCCGGGACGTCTGCCGATGTGGCTGACGCCCTCCTGCCGTACTTGCCAAACCCACAGCCTCTGCGATCCGTGCTAATCGATGAAATCGATTCCCGTGCAGCGCAGACGCAACTGGCAGAGGCAGTTCCTCTGAAGGCCTATTTCGCGGCATTAACCAGGGCAGGTTACGGTATCGCGGTGATCACCAATGATGGCGAGGCGCCCGCCAGGGCGCATCTAGAGGCTGTCGGTGTACTCGATCAAATCGGGTTTCTTGCGGGCTACGACAGCGGACACGGTGCAAAGCCCGCGCCAGGCCAAATCCTCGCAGCCTGTGCTGCGCTGGGTATCCTTCCCGGCGCCGCGATAATGGTTGGTGACAGTACCCACGATCTTCTTGCAGGGAGGTCTGCGGGCACGCGCACGGTCGGAGTTCTTACCGGTGTTGCCGTGCATCATGATCTGGCGCCCCATGCCGACGTGGTGCTTCCGGACATCGGCCACCTTCCGGGATGGCTCGACACTCAAGCGGGATAGATACGACAGATCAGGTCGCTTTTTGCGCCGCAGGTTGATCAATCCGAGCGCATGTTGCCTCTCAGTGGCAAGAGGCGAGGGTAAAATGGCCGACACTGCGACACGGCGCAGGCGCTCCGGGGGACGGGCCGGGAATGAACGGCGCGGCGGCCCGGCGATAGATCAGATGCCCTGGCGTCTGCCAGTGCTGACCGACCGCCCGGTCGAACCACTGACCGAGGAAGGTGTGGCTGCAATCCACAACACGGCCATGCGGATCCTGGAAGAGATCGGGATAGAGTTTCTCAACGATGAGGCCCTCGATATCTTCCGTGAAGCGGGATGCTTCGTTGAAGACCACCTGGTTCGAATGGACCGGGATTTCGTGATGGAGATGGTTGGAAAGGCACCGCCGAGCTTCACAATCACACCTCGAAATCCTGACCGCAAAATCGTGATTGGTGAGGATCATATTCTTTTCGGAAACGTATCCTCGCCGCCCAACTACATGGATCTGGCAACGGGCAAGGTGCCCGGAACTCGCGAACAGTGCCGCACGCTTCTTAAACTCACCCAGTATTTCAACTGCATTCACTTTGCCGGCGGCTATCCGGTCGAGCCGGTGGACATTCATGCCTCGGTGCGGCACCTCGATGTGCTCTATGACAAGCTTGTCCTGACCGACAAGGTGATGCACGCCTATTCGCTTGGCAAAGAGCGCGTCGAGGACGTGATGGAGATGGTGCGGATCTCCCAGGGCCTTACGGAGGCGGAGTTCGCGGCCGGTCCGCGGATGTACACCAATATCAATTCGACCTCGCCGCTTAAGCATGATTATCCGATGATCGATGGTTGCCTCCGGCTCATTCGCAAGAACCAGGCAGTCGTGGTCACTCCTTTTACCTTGGCAGGAGCAATGGCGCCCGTGACCATGGCCGGTGCGGTGGCCCAATCGATTGCCGAGGCGCTTTGTGCAATTGCGCTATTCCAATACGTTGCGCCCGGGTGTCCCTGCGCGATCGGTACGTTCACGTCGAATGTCGACATGAAATCGGGCGCCCCTGCATTCGGTACCCCGGAATATATGCGAGCGACCCAAATGACCGGGCAGATGGCCCGGTATTACAACTTGCCGTTACGCTCGTCAGGCGTCTGTGCCGCCAACGTCCCCGACGGGCAGGCTATGTGGGAGACGTCGAATTCCCTCTGGGCCGCAGTACAGTCAGGGTCGAACATGGTCTATCACGCCGCAGGTTGGCTTGAAGGAGGTCTGATCGCGAGCCCAGAAAAGTTCGTGATGGATTGCGAGGTCCTGCAGATGATCCAGCGCTACCTTGAGCCTGAGACCTACTCCACAAGCGAAGATGATCTGGCCTTCGAGGCCATCCGAGAGGTCGTTGGTACCGGACATTTCTTTGGCCTTGAGCACACCCAGGAGAGGTACACGACGGCATTTTACCAGCCTTTCCTCGCGGATTGGCGCAACTACGAGGGTTGGGAACTCGCAGGCGGCCTTTGGACGGCTGAACGTGCGCATGGGCTTTGGAAGCAGATCGTCGACGAGTTCGAAGCACCTTATCTTGACGAGGCGATCCGTGAAGAGCTTGAGGCTTTTGTGGAGCGTCGCAAGGCGGAGGGAGGAGCGCCAACCGATTTCTAAGCAGCGCAGATGCCAATCTGTGCCGTGGCTGAATTTGCCAGCGTTCCGACGCCGATCCCTTCGGCAAGTGCAGCGCCGCTGCCATCGCAGACTGGAACGAAGTAGACGGCTTCATCCTGTTCCACACGCCGGATCCCGGCATGCCCCACACATTCCGCGGCACTCTTCGCTTCGTGCATTCCAGCGGCATGCGTTGCGGTGATCCTCTGATCCGGCGCAAGGATGACGTCTTGCAGGGGCAAACCGTTGCCGAGACTGCCGGCCGGGAAGAGAACGCCCCGGGCTTCAGGCAGATGATCAAGGCAGGAGCGGTCGAAACCGAACCTGCGCATTGCCTTCAGCCGGATCCATGAACCATCCGTCGATTTCAGTTTGTCTCCGGGGCGCAGGAGCTGAATTGGAACCGGCCCGAAATCCGTCTGGATGCGTGTGTTGAAGCCGATGCCGGCAATCTGCGGCCGGGGTGGGGCTTCGGGGCCTGCATCCGGCGAAGGAACCCGCCGACGGGTGAGGCAATTCAAAAGGCGTTGCGTCGCGTTTCTCTTACTCATCTTACTCGTCCCAAATCACTCAAATTCACTCTTCAAGAGCGGGCCTGTGGGTCGGGTGAAGGACCTCTCATCACCCGACCCGGTAGGCCCACGGGGGTACAGCGCTAACCGTTGCCTCCAGTCACTCGTCACACAGCCGAAGTGCATCGACCGCCACGAGATCCATGGTGCGTTCGATCTAGGCACGAATTGGACGCGGTTGGCTTCGGTTTCGACACAACTGCGATAATTGGCGGCCCGGGTATCGCGGAGTGAGGTGCGGTCTTGGTCGTTCAATCGTAAACAGTGAAGGGCCACTTGATGTGAGCGAGCAAGAAATACAGGGCCGTGCTCGCCGGTTTGTTTCCCTAGGGTCAACATATTCCCGCTGGCGATCGTGGTTAACGGATGTGTCGATCGCGCCTTAGTTGGATTGTTCTGTATTTAGGAACGGTTTGTTTTACGAGCTGGGAAGTCGTCTCGAGCCGTTGGTGTGTAATTCGCTTCACACTTCTGACGATGGCGATGGTTTTCTTCGGTTCCCCTCGAAGGCTGGTCGAATCGGAGGTCGTCTTACGTTCATGTGCCGGCGACGCCGCGCCGTCAGCGGTGGCCGGTCATTCGTGTTACAAAAAATTCGATAATTGCATTTTGCAAGTAACTTAATTCTTGCTCGATTTTGGCTGTCTCTGTAAGCTTTTCGCTCAGTCCGTTAATTGGAGAGGCTATGCATGTATGCCCAGATGATCGCTTCCGAGTCCTCTGAGGAGGACCCGCAAAAGCTTGCAGCATTCCAGGCGCGGATTGACGCCGGAGAGAAGATCGAGCCGAAGGATTGGATGCCGCAGGGGTATCGCAGAACCCTTATTCGCCAAATTGGCCAGCACGCACATTCGGAAATCGTTGGTCAGCTTCCGGAAGGCAATTGGATCACCAGAGCTCCCACACTCGAACGGAAGGCAATTCTGCTTGCCAAGGTTCAGGACGAGGCGGGCCATGGGCTTTATCTCTATGCGGCAGCAGAGACTCTCGGGGTCTCCAGAGATGAATTGACGGAGATGCTTCTCGATGGACGCATGAAGTACTCGTCCATCTTCAACTACCCGACGCTCACATGGGCGGATATGGGAGCGGTCGGGTGGCTCGTGGACGGTGCCGCGATCATGAACCAGGTGCCGCTTCAACGCACTTCGTACGGGCCATACGCGCGCGCCATGGTCCGGATCTGCAAGGAGGAGAGCTTTCACCAACGCCAAGGCTACGACATCATGATGAAGATGGCGAACGGCACCAAGGCGCAACGGCGTATGGCACAGGATGCTCTCAACCGTTTCTGGTATCCGTCTCTGATGATGTTCGGGCCCTCCGACAAGGACAGTGTGCATTCGGCGCAGTCGATGGCGTGGAAGATCAAGATGAACACCAATGACGAACTGCGCCAGAAATTCGTGGATCAGACGGTGCCTCAAGCCGAGTTCCTGGGGCTTAGCGTGCCCGATCCGGATCTGAAGTGGAACGAAGAGACAGAGCATTACGAGTTCACTGAGCCGGACTGGTCGGAGTTCTACGACGTCATCAAGGGCAAAGGGCCCTGCAACGAGGAACGGCTCGCAGCGAGGAACGAGGCTTGGAGTGACGGTGCCTGGGTTCGTCACGGTCTTCTTGCGCATGCTCGGAAGAAGGCGGCTCAGAAGGTCGCTGCCGAATGACGTGGGTCAGCATGGCGAAGTGTTCGCTCAAAAACAGCCGCGGGCAGCCATTCCAACGAGCCTCGCAACGTTGCGGGCCTGACGGGAGATACTCATGACGAGTGAAACGCCTCGGCCCGACGGAGCAAAGCGCAGTGAGTGGCCGCTTTGGGAGATCTTCATTCGCGGTCAGCACGGGCTGAACCATCGCCATGTCGGTAGTCTTCATGCCCCCGACGCAGAGATGGCGATCCGGAATGCCCGCGACGTCTATACACGCCGGAACGAGGGTGTCTCGATCTGGGCGGTCGAAGCCCGGCATATTGCGGCCTCTTCGCCTTCCGAGAAAGGGCCCTTCTACGAACCATCGCAATCCAAGGTTTACCGCCACCCAACCTTCTTCGATATCCCGGATGAGGCGGGCCATATGTGATGGGACCGGACGCGCTTTTCGAGTACCTTCTCCGGCTTGGTGACAACACTTTGGTCCTCGGTCACCGCGTCTCGGAATGGTGTGGCCGTGCGCCCGTTCTCGAAGAAGACATTGCGCTAGCCAATACAGCATTGGATCTCATCGGTCAGACACAAATGTGGCTCGGTCTTGCGGGAGAGGTGGAAGGTCAAGGGCGCTCCGCCGACGACCTCGCGTATCTCCGCGACGTCTGGGAGTTTCGCAATCTCCTGCTTGTCGAACAGCCGAACGGCGATTTCGGCCAGACGATGATGCGGCAGTTCCTGTTTGATGCCTGGCACGATCTCATGTTGACCGGACTGGAGGTAAGTGCCGATGAGAGGGTGGCGGCGATAGCGGCCAAAGCCTCGAAGGAAGCACGGTATCATCTTGAACGTTCTGCCGATGCCGTGATCGGCCTCGGTGATGGAACCGAGGAAAGCAATCGCCGGATGCAAGCGGCACTTGATCGCCTGTGGCCGTTCTCCGGCGAAATGCACACACCTGACGCAATCGATGAAGCGGTTCATGTTGCCGGCATCGGACCCGATCTAAGTGTGCTCGCAGATGCCTACCACGCACGCGTCGCCGAAGTGATGACCGCGGCGACCCTTAGACTTCCGGGCGACCGTTTCGCCCATCAAGGCGGAAAGTCCGGCATCCGCCATAGCGAGCACCTCGGGCATATCCTGACGCAGATGCAATGGCTTCAGCGTGCTTACCCGGGTGCCACATGGTGACGAATCGTCCAACAACGCGTGACATCTGGGAGTGGCTCGGTTCCGTTCCCGATCCGGAGATTCCGGTAATATCGGTGGTTGACCTCGGCATCGTCCGAGATGTGTCTTGGGAGGACAAGAGCCTCGCGGTTACTGTCACGCCAACATATTCCGGCTGCCCTGCAACCCGCGTGATCGCGATGGAGATCGAAACTGCCCTGCGGGATCACGGCATTAAGGATTTCGTTCTCAAAACACAGATCGCCCCGCCCTGGACGACCGACTGGATAAGCAAAGAAGGGCGCGCGAAACTCGAAGCCTATGGTATCGCTCCGCCCCAGCCCGTCGGTGGACCGGATCGCTGCCCCCGCTGCAATGGTAAGGATCTCAAGAAGTTGAGCCAGTTTGGCTCTACTCCTTGCAAGGCCCAATGGCGGTGCAACGATTGCCTCGAGCCTTTCGACTACTTCAAGTGTATCTGACGGGGTAGGAATGGCGCGCTTTCACGGCCTGACGGTTACCGAAGTTCGGAAGACGACCCGCGACGCGGTGATCGTGACGCTCGCCCCCGACGACCCGCAAGCCTTCAGCTTCGTTCAGGGTCAGTATTTGACATTCCGCCGAGATATCGATGGCGAAGAGGTGCGCCGCTCATACTCGATCTGCACAGGGTTAGACGACGGACTCCTTCAGGTCGCGATCAAGCGAGTTGAAGGCGGCTGCTTCTCCAGTTGGGCAAATGAAACGCTTGCGCCGGGTGACCGAATGGAAGCGATGGCACCAATGGGTGCATTTCATACCCCGCTCGATCCGGTGGCGTCGCGGCACTATCTTTGCTTTGCCGGAGGCTCCGGCATCACTCCGGTGCTTTCGATCATCCGCACCGTGCTCGTCCGGGAACCCCGTTCCCGAGTCACCCTCGTCTACGCCAACCGAGGGGTGAACACGATCATGTTTCGCGAAGAGATCGAGGACCTGAAAAATTGCCACATGGGCCGGATCAATGTCATTCATGTGCTCGAGACGGATGCGCAGGAGATCGATCTGTTCACAGGACGCGTCGATGCCGAGAAGTGCGCAAGCCTTTTTGAACGTTGGATCGACATCGCCTCGGTAGACATGTCGTTCATCTGTGGGCCAGAGCCGATGATGCTCGCCATCGCCAAGGCCTTGCGCGACCACGGCCTGGCGGACACTCAGATCAAGTTCGAGCTTTTTGCGACGCCCGGCGCCCAGGTGCCTCGGGGCGCTCCGTTTACATCCACACCAGCGGGAACAGGTGGTGCGGTTTGTATATCTGTTACGCTGGACGGTGCGACCCGGAGCTTCGAGACCCGCCGTGACCAGGCAGTTCTCGACGCGGCATTGGAAAATGATCTTGATGCGCCTTTTGCATGCAAGGCCGGTGTCTGTTCCACATGCCGCTGTAAGCTTCTGGCCGGGGAAGTCGAGATGGCAGCGAACCATGCCCTGGAGGATTATGAGGTCCGTCAGGGCTATATCCTGAGTTGCCAGTCCTATCCCCTGACGGACAGCGTGACTATCGACTACGACCAATAGGGTGTTGAACCGGTTTCACGTCTTCGCCCGGTTGTCGACGACACGCCTAGCCTTGCCTTGAGAACGTTCGACGCCGCCCGGTTCGGCCACCACAACGTCGGCCGAGAGCCCGGCGGTACCCTTGATTTTGAGCGTCAGTGCACGTGCGGCTTCCTCGGAGCCTCCGGCCCCCGGAGCCATCTCCACATGCACCCGCA
The DNA here is from genome assembly GCF_032586175.1 of Ovoidimarina sediminis. NCBI lineage: Bacteria > Pseudomonadati > Pseudomonadota > Alphaproteobacteria > Rhodobacterales > Roseobacteraceae > Ovoidimarina > Ovoidimarina sediminis. Next base: position 2,946 of record NZ_JAWHTE010000017.1, on the reverse strand, counting down.
TTGCATCCATCGCACCGGCCTTGACGAGTTCGATCTGGAAATGAGGCGCAAGTCCCGTCGTCGCCAGCACAAGCTCCTCGATCTGGCTTGGGAAAACGTTGATCCCACGGAGAATTATCATGTCGTCTGACCGACCGGTTATCTTTTCCATTCGCCGCATGGACCTTGCCGTGCCCGGCAGAAGCCGCGTCAAATCCCGCGTCCGGTAGCGGATCATCGGCAGCCCTTCCTTCGTGAGCGTTGTAAAAACAAGCTCCCCGACCTCGCCCTCGGGGAGGACCTCCCCGGTGTCGGGATCGATGATTTCGGGATAGAAGTGGTCTTCCCAGATATGCAATCCGTCCTTCGTCTCAACGCACTCGTTTGCGACCCCCGGCCCCATGATTTCCGAAAGCCCGTAGATATCAACAGCGTGCATGTCGAACGCTGCTTCCACTTCCGCTCGCATTGCATTTGTCCAGGGTTCCGCCCCGAAGATACCGACCTTGAGAGAGCTTTCGCGGGGATCGATGCCGCGCCGATGATACTCCTCCAGGATATTCAGCATGTAAGACGGTGTTACCGTGATCGCATCGGGCCGGAAATCTTCGATAAGCGTCACCTGTCGTTCCGTCATCCCGCCGCTGATCGGAACTGCGGTGCAGCCAAGTCGCTCGATCCCGTAATGAGCGCCTAGGCCCCCGGTGAAAAGGCCGTAGCCATAGGCGTTATGCACGATATCTCCGCGCCGCACCCCAGCCGCCCTGAGAGAGCGCGCTACCAGATCTGCCCAGTTGTCGATGTCGCGCGCCGTGTAACCAACGACAGTCGGTTTTCCGGTCGTGCCGGAGGAGGCGTGTAGACGCACGATCTGATCCCGCGGTACGGCAAACAAACCGAAGGGATAATGCTCGCGCAAGTCTGCTTTCTCGGTGAAGGGAAACTTGGCGAGGTCTTCGAGAGTGTGGAGATCCTCGGGGTGTACTCCCCGCTCATCGAAGCGCGCCCGTACCATTGCGACGTTTTCATAGGCGTGCGAAAGGCTCCACCTCAGACGTTTGATCTGCAAGGCTTCGATTTCATCGCGCGACGCGATTTCGATGGGCTCGAGGGTCGCCCTGTCCGGCGTCAGATCATCCATGGCGATTTCCTCCCTGTCACTCCTCGAACAGCTGTGTCCCTAGCGCGCGGGAATGACCGCGGAATTCGGCAATCACTGTCCCGTCTTCGCGCGTCACTGTTGCATCATAGATTCCATTGCGCCCGGCAAGGCTTCTTTCCCGCGCAGTTGCACTCAGACGGTCGCCCAACCTGGCCGGCGCCAGATAGGTAATGGCGTTCTGAAATGCGACGGTGGTGACATTCCGGCTGTTGCAGGCAAACGCAAAGGCGCTGTCGGCCAGGGCAAAGACGACGCCACCATGGCAGATACCATGCCCGTTCGCGTGGTGCGCTTCGACGGCAAGCTCAAGTGTAGCCGTTCCTTCGGCAACATGGGTCAACGTCATTCCGAACCACGCCGAAGCGCCGTCGCCGCGCCACATCGCCTCAGCGGACCGCCTCGCCCGCTCTTCCGCATCCATCGTCAGGTTGCCTCCCCACGCCTTCTTGACCCTCTATCGGCTAGGGCGTTGCATGATCCCGAGCGCTGGTCAATCATTCCGGAATGAACCATTGGCCGACATGCTAGACCTTGCAAATCCGCCGACGGGGTTCATAGACGACCCATTTCCCTATTATGCCCAACTGCGCGAACAGGCTCCGGTTTGCCTGCAGCCCGACGGCTCAGTTCTGCTGTCGCGCTATGCCGATCTCAATAGAGTTTATCGGGACACGGCACTGTTCCTATCCGATAAGAAGCCGCTTTTTGGGCCGAAGTTCGGCGAGGACACACCGCTCTACCGCCATCACACGACATCTTTGGTTTTCAACGATCCACCGCTTCATACGCGTGTGCGCCAGGTCATGGTTGGGGCGCTCAGTCCCCGCGCTCTTGAGCGCCTCGAACCCGGGCTGGAGGTGCTCGTAGAATCTTTGCTTGATCAACTCGAACCCGAAGGATCGCCCGATCTGATCGAGGAATTTGCCGGAGCGATTCCCGTTGAAGTCATCGGAAATCTACTTGCCGTTCCGCTGGATATGCGGGGCGATCTGCGCCGTTGGTCGCTCGCCATCTTGGGAGCGTTGGAGCCAAGGCCAACAAAGGAAACTCTCGAGGATGGTCACCGTGCTGTCGAGGAATTCTCAAGGCTTATGGACGAGATCATTGCACACCGACGGACGTTACCAGGAGATCCGAAAACAGACGTTCTGACACGCCTATTATCCGCAGATGGCGAGGCGGCTCTCAGTGGCGAAGAACTCGTTCAGAACTGTATTTTCATTCTGAATGCAGGTCATGAAACGACGACGAACCTCATCGGAAACGGGCTTGCCCTGATCGACGCCCACCCAGGTCTTCGCAGGCAGTGCCTTGCAGAACCGAAGATGATGCCGGGTCTTGTTGAGGAGATTCTGCGCCTTGAAAGCCCGAACCAGTTTGGCAACCGCCTGACTTCCGCGGACGTGGAGATCGGGGGTATTGCGGTTCCGGCGGGTACGGATCTTCACCTCGCGATCGGTGCCGCCAATCGGGATCCGGCAGCCTTCAATGATCCCGATCGCCCCGACCCCACGCGGCGGCCCAACCGTCATCTCGCCTTTGCCGGAGGGCCTCATACCTGCGTCGGTCTGACGCTCGCGCGAATGGAGGGAAGGATCGCACTATCTCGATTCCTCGATCGCTTTCCAGATTTCACGATTTGTCCGGAGGCCGTTCGCTCACCCCGCCTTCGTTTTCGGGGGTTTGCTTGCCTTCCTGCGATGCTTGCGCCCTGATGTGGCTCTTCATCTAAAGCATCCGACTGAAAACCTGAATCGCGGGGATTCCTGTTGGAGCTGATTTGTGATTCATCCTGTCTGGGAGGA
>NZ_JAWHTE010000016.1:0-117685 GCF_032586175.1 Ovoidimarina sediminis | reverse complement strand
TAGGCCGGGCATCCGCCCGGCCCACGATAGGAAAAACGAAGTTCGACGTGGGCGCCGGATCCGATCCGGGGTTCACCGCTTCACTGAAAGGCCATCCGCGCGGGTGGCCTTTTTTCGTCAGGGCCGGTATGACCGGCAGAAATCCGATGGAGGCAAAGATAGACCAGACCCGCTGATCGCACCCTGAAACGACCTGCGACCGGAGATGCCCCTTGCCTGACAGATTTCCCGCGCCCGACGCGCGCCACCCCCTGATCCTTCCCGACGGCACGCCCCATGAGGGGACCGTGTTCCTGAGATCCGTCATCGACCACCCGCGATGGGATGTCGGCGACTATTCCTATGCCTCGGCGCATGAACCGCCCGGCGATTGGGCGATGCGGCTTGCCCCCTACCTTTTCCCGCAGTCGCGGGAGCGGCTGGTCATCGGCAGGTTCTGTCAGATCGCCGACGGGGTGCTGTTCATCACCGCCTCGGCGAACCACCGGAGGGACGGGTTTTCGACCTTTCCCTTCGCCGTTTTCGACGGGTTCGGAGAGGGCCGCGCCTCGCTTCCGCCCGATACCGCAGAGGCCTATCCCGATACCGTTCTCGGCCATGACGTGTGGCTGGGGCAGGGCGCGCGGGTGCTTCCCGGGGCGCGGATCGGGACGGGCACGATCATCGGCGCCGGGGCCGTCGTGGGCGGGGATGTTCCGCCCTACAGCATCGTCGCGGGCAATCCCGGCCGGGTCGTGAGGCGGCGGTTCGACGCGGCCACGATCGCGGCACTTCTGGAGGTCGCCTGGTGGAGCTGGCCGATCGATCGCATTCTTGCCGCCGAGGCGGAGATCTGCGGGGCCGATCTGGCCGCGCTGAGGGCCATGGCCCTCTGAGGTCAGGGGCGTACGCGAAACCTCTTCGCGGCGCGGGCGCCGGGGTTCAGTTCGAGCGCGAGCCTCTGGCGCTCCAGCCGGTCGGTGACCCCGAAAGGCGCGATACGGGCGGAGGCCCCGAGAAGACCCGCCTGGATCGCGTGATCGGCCTGGCCGGCAAGGCGCGCGGCCGCAAGATCGGCCGCCCCCGGCACGCGGGTGCAGAGAAAGGCCGCGGTGTTGTTCGGGACGATCGCCACGGGCGTGAAGCAGTCCGAGAGCCACTCCATCTGAGCCGGAATCCACGGTACTTTCCAATGCAGGTAATCCTGTTGGATGACGACCGAGCGCCCGGGGATCAGGTGAGGGAAGAACTCTTCCGCGATCCGGTCGGCGACAAGGGTCGTTTTCGCCGCGTCGACGCACAGGATTTCGATCGGCCCTTCTGTCCAATGTTCCGCCTCGATCGCTCCCTTGTGAAGGAGAACGGGCGGCGAGAAGGGGGCGAGGAGGAGTTGGGCAAGGGGGTAGATATCCTCGCCCTCGAACGGCGCGATTCCGCCAGGATAGAGCAGGTTTTCCTTCACCCCCTCGGAGGCGCGGAACCTGTCATAGGCGTGAATCCCGGCGACGCGACCCGCGCGGGCGCGCCCCTGCGCGAGGCAGGCCGTCGATCCGCCCACGAAACTGCCGAGATCGACGATCGCGCCCCTGTCCCGGGCCCAGTGTTCCGCCAGCCAGAGGTAGAACTTGCGTTCCATCGGCGACAGCATGGTGGGCACGGCGTTGGCGGGCCCGAAATCGGCACGCCTGACGTCGCGCCAGCCCTGGCTGTCGAAGGGGCTGCTGCGGGTATCGGGGGCGGTGCCGGCCTCTGTCATGGGGCGATTACAGGCAAGACGCGGGTCTGTCGCAAGCCGGGCGGAACCGGTTTGCCGCGATCTGTGGCCGAAAGGCGAATCCCGCTTGATTCCCGGCCCGGCGTGGCATACCCCTCGCCACGGCCTTAGGGGTGTAGCTCAGTTGGTAGAGCATCGGTCTCCAAAACCGAGGGTCGGGGGTTCGAGTCCCTCCGCCCCTGCCAGGCCGGATCTCCGAAATGACCGGGTCGTCTGTGCGCGCGTTCAGCCGCGTGCCGCGTCGTTCGGTGGGCCAAGGGCCTGTTCCGCGAAGGCGCGGAAGGCGGCCATGGCGGCGGGATCGGGGCTCTGGCCGGTGAAGCCGAGGAGATAGGCCTCAAGCCGGTCGAGCCGCGCCTCGAGCGGTTCGCGGATGTCGAGGGCGTTGTAGCCAAGCTGCATGAAATAGAGGATCCGGGCGCGGGCGTCGGCCTCGCCGGCGGGATAGCCGTGGCGGGCGAACATCTTCGTCACGCCGGCGATCCTCGCCGCGTCGGCAGCGTCGAGCCGGACGCGCAGAGCCGCATCGCGGCGCGCCCATTCCCGGACGGCGAAATCGAGCCCCTGATCGAAAAGCGCCGGGTCGATGAAGCACCGGAAAAACGCGCAGACCGCGTCTGAGATCGTGGCGGACGGCGCCGCGCAGGTCTTGAGCAGGGTGGCCGTGTTGCGGGCATCCCAGTCGTCGAGAAGCTGGGCCAGCAGATCCTCGCGGTTCTCGAAATACCAGTAAAAGCTTGAACGGGACACGCCGAGGGTGCGGCCGAGGGTCAGAACCTTCACTTCGGCCACCCCGTGGGAGACCAGCACTTCGCGGGCCGCGGCAAGCCAGTCTTCGCGCGTGACGCGCGGTCGGGCCGGTGGCATCGGGGCGGAGCGTGGCATGGTCAGCTTTCCGGCGGCGCGCCGCCCTCGGCCGTGCGCCGGGCGATGTAGGCCTGCACCTCGGCCAGCCGGTCGGCATCAACCCGGGGGTGGGGGCCGGAGGCGAGGATCTCCTGCCAGACGCCGGTGGCGCGGGTCGAGGCGTCTTCCGCCCCGCGCTCCGCCCAGGTGCCGAAATTGGCGTAGTCGTGGACGATCGGCTGATAGAATTCGGTCGCGTATCGCGCCATCGTCTGGGTCGTCGCGAAGAAATGGCCCCCCGGGGCGACCTCGGCAATCGCCGTTTCAATACCGATTTCGTCGGGCCCGGCCTTGGCGCCCGCGCACAGCTCGGCCACCATGTTCAGAACCTCGGCGTCGGTGATGAGCTTTTCGTAGCTGACCGAAAGCCCGCCTTCGAGCCAGCCCGCGGAATGGATGATGACCGTCGCGCCCGCCATGAGGCAGCCCCAGAGGGCGAACTGGTTCTCGTTCGCCGCCTGCACGTCGTTGAGGTTCGAAGACGATCCCGCCGCACAGCGCCAGGGCAGGCCGATATGGCGGGCCAGCTGGCCAGCAGCAAGCGAGGCGTGAAAATGCGAGGGTGTGCCCATGGCGGGTGCACCCGATTTCATATCGACGTTCGACGTGAACGTGCCGTAGCAGACCGGCGCGCCGGGGCGCGTCAGCTGGCTGAGCGTGATCGCGGCGAGCGCTTCGGCATGGCTGAGGGTCACCGCGCCGGCCACGGTGATCGGCGCCATCGCGCCCATCAGAGTGAAGGGGGTGACGATGGCAAGCTGGCCGTAGCGCGCGAAATCAATGAGGCCCTGGGCCATGGGGATGTCGAGGGTGCGGGGCGAGTTCGTGTTGATGATCGTGTAGCAGTGGCTTTCCGCGCGCAGCGCGTCGTCCGAGAGCCCGCTGAACAGGGCCAACATCTCGAAACTGTCGAGGATCTGGGGGGTGCCGCGCGAGAAGAAGAACGGGAACTTGTCGGTGAGCGACAGCTGCGCCTCGACGGTAAAATAGTGCCGGATATGGGTGGGAATGTCCTGCGGTTCGACAAGGGGGGAAACCATCTGGAACACGTCGAAATGCTGGGTAAGCCGGGTAAGTTCGCGGAAATCGCTGCCGGTGGCGGGCCGCCGCCCGCGTTTGAGATCGGTGGCGTGGGGTGCGCCTGCGCCGGGCTGAAAGGTGAGGCTGCCGAGTTCGAGGGTGAAATCGCGGGCGCGGTCGAGGGCGCGGCAGGGGATCGTCCGGGGGGCCGCCGCGAGCGCGGCGTCAACCATGTCACGGCTGATGAAGACCATCTCGCTGTCGTCGTCGACCCGCGCGCCGCCGTCGCGAAAGATGCGCCGCGCCTCGGGGAGGAGGACTTTCACGCCAAGATCTTCGAGAAGCGAGAGGGCGCTCAGGTGCATGGCCGCGATCTCGTCGGCCGAGAACACCTCCATCACCGGGAAGGGGTTGCGGAGGGAACGGTAATCCGCCTCCCGTGCCGGAGGTGCCGGCGGCGCGCCCGAGCGGCGGCGGCGGGAGCGGCTTCGGTCCGGTCCGGTGGTTTCGATATCCATGGCGCTCCTCCGCTGGATCGGCGCAAGCCTGCGCCCGTGAGGCGATCTGGCGCATTCTGTACAGTACTGTCCAGAAAATTCGCAAGGCGCGGTTCAGAGTGGCGAGGTGTTCAACCCGGAACGCTGCCGAATATGCGGGGGAAGGTGGCCTTCAGCGCCAGGTCGACGTCGTCGATCGTAACGGGCAGGCCCAGATCGACGAGGCTTGTAACCCCGTGGTCGCTGATCCCGCAGGGCACGATACCCGCGAAGTGTTCAAGATCCGGCTCAACGTTGATCGAGATGCCGTGAAAGCTGATCCATTTCCTGAGCCGGATGCCGATCGCGGCCACCTTGTCTTCGCGGGGCGATCCGTCGGGCAGGGGCGGTTTCTCGGGCCGTGTAACCCAGACGCCGACGCGGCCTTCGCGCACCTCGCCGCGAATGTTGAATTCCGCCAGCGTCGCGATCACCCAGGCCTCGAGCGACTGAACGAAAGCGCGCACGTCGCGCCCGCGCGCGCCCACGTCCAGCATCACGTAGACCACGCGCTGGCCGGGGCCGTGATAGGTGTACTGCCCGCCACGCCGCGCTTCGTAGACGGGAAACCTGTCCGGCGCGATCAGATCGGCCGGTTTGGCGGAGGTTCCGGCGGTGTAGAGCGGGGGGTGTTCGAGCAGCCAGATCGCCTCGTTCGCCGTTCCATCGGCGATTCGCGCGACGCGCGCTTCCATCTCGCGAAGCGCGTCCTCATAGGCCACGAGGCCGTCGGAACGAATCCAATCGATCATGTTTTACGCGCTCTCCGGCGAATTGCGCAGGATTTCCTCGACCCGCAGGGAAGATCTCGTGTTAGGCTTCCGGCATCTGGGACGTATCAATTTGCGGAGAGATGTCATGTTTTGGCGTTCATTTACAACCTTTGCCCTGATCGGGGCCCTCAGCGTCGGATCTACAACCGACGTGCGCGCGGATGCCGGTGATTTCATCGGGGGCGCGATTGTCGGCGGCCTGATCGGCCACGCGATCACGAAGGATCAGCAGAAAAGGCGCACGGTGACGCGCACGCAAACCTACAGGCCAGCTATCCCGATCACCGAGCACGGGCGCCAGACACAGGTTGCGCTGAACTACTTCGGCTACCAGGCGGGCAGCGTCGATGGACAGATCGGGCCGGGCACGCGGCGCGCGATCGAACGCTACCAGGTGTCGATGGGCTATCCGGTGAACGGCCGTGATTTCCAGCCCTACCAGTTCGATTTCCTGATGGATGCCTATTACTGGGCGACGAATGGGGGGCAGGTGCAGACCCGGCTGGTGGGACAGCCGCTTCTGATGGCCTACCGGCAGCAGATGCAGACGCAGACGGCCTATGCCGTTCAGCCGCAGGCTGCGCCGCTGGCCCTGCAGCCCGGGCAGGTGACGACGGTTGTCGTACCGGCGCCCGCCGCGCCTGCCGCACCGGCGGCGGCGCCTGCCGTGCCCACCGTCGCGGCCAGCGCCGAGCCGGAAAGCAAGAGCCAGTCGAGCCTGCCGAACCTGTTCGCGGGCAGCGCGCCCTCGGTGTCGCTGGCCAACCGCTGTAACGCGGTGATGCTGCAGACCTCGACCAATGGCGGGTACACGACGCTTGCCTCGATGACGGATCCCGAATTCACGCTGAGCGAACAGTTCTGCCTTGCGCGCAGCTATGCGATCGCGCGGGGCGAGGACCTGATGCAGGGCATCCAGGGCCTGACGCCCAAGCAGATCTCGGAACAGTGCAATGCGTTCGGCGACATGCTGTCGGCGCAGGTCGATGCGATTTCGCTGCGGCCCGCGGCGGAGGCCGAGGCCGAGATGCGAAGCTTTGCGCTGTCAACGGGCATTCCGCCCGCAGATCTTTCAGCGACGAGCCGCGTCTGCCTTGCGACCGGCTATGCCCAGGACAACATGACGGTGGCCCTGGGCGCCGCGCTGATGCTGGTGACCCTTGGCGAGCCGGCCTATGGCGAGCTTCTGGGCCATCACCTGCGGGAAGGCGTGGGCACAACGGCACGCAACGACCTGGCGATGCAGTGGTACGAGGCGAGCGTGTCGGCGCTTGAAAACGGCTCGAACCCGGTCTTCATGCCAAGCCAGAACGAGCGTCCCCAGCTTCTGAGAGCGTCCATGACGCTGCTTGGGCCCGAGGCGAAACAAGGGGCGTTGACGGCCCCCGCGCCAGTCCAGAACGCGACGCTTCCGACCTTCTCGGTCCAGCAATAGAGATCGCGGTCCGGGCGGTGACAGCCACCGCCCGGACCCCTGAATTTTTCCCTTCACATCGCCCGGTGGCGCGTGTATCAGATCGCCGACGTTAAGGATCAGTGCGGTCGTGGCGGAATTGGTAGACGCGCAGCGTTGAGGTCGCTGTGGGGTAACTCCCGTGGAAGTTCGAGTCTTCTCGACCGCACCATTCTTTCCCTGAAAAGCCCGTGAAAGTGGCAGGTTGCGCGCCTGTCTTCAGCCGGTTTCGGATGATCGGCCCGGTCGTGCCTGTCGCCGCGGATTGCGGCCGTTGGGGGCACAGCGCGCCAGAGGTGGTTCGGTGGGGCGCGGGCGATCCGAGCGATCGCTTCGCGTCGAATCGCGGGGCGTGCCATCGGGGATCGCAGCCAGGTTGCGCCCGGCCGGGGCCGACCACCATGTGGTCCAACGGAATATCCGAATGCAAGCAACAGGAATTCTGAAACCTCCCGCGCTGTTCCGGGATGCGGACACTTTTTTTGGCAGGATTCGCCAGAACGCCCGGCTTCTCCCTTGCAGTAAGGGACGATACCGGGATGCTATGACAGCGGCATGTCGTACAGGCAGAGCTGTCAATACGGGGCGCCACCGGCGCGGGCAGGGCGGATCGCACGATCCCAGGGCCCAATGCGGGAAAGGAGCGCTTCGGCGAATGAACAGGAGAGGATACATGAAGAAACTCGTAACCAGCGTCGCGGGTACGGCCCTTCTGGCGGCTGCACCCGCTATGGCCGCAGACATCGTCATCGGGGTGCCGAACTGGGCCTCGGTCAATGCGACCGCCCATGTGCTCGAAGTCGTGATCGAGGAAAACCTCGGCCTCGACGTCGAGCTTCAGAACGGCACGAACCCCATCGTGTTCGAAGCGATGGACAAGGGTTCGATGCATGTGCACCCCGAAGTCTGGATGCCGAACCAGCAGAACCTGCATGACACCTACGTCAAAGAGAACGGCACCGTGGTGATGAACCAAAACCCGGTGCAGGCGGAGCAGGGCATGTGCGTGCCGAGCTATATCGCCGAAGAGCATGGCATCAAGTCGATCGACGACCTGAGCGATCCCGACAAGATCGCGATCTTCGACACCGACGGCAACGGCACGCCGGAAGTCTGGATCGGGGCGCCGGGCTGGGCGTCGACCGTGGTCGAGAAAATCCGCGCGAAATCCTACGGCTACGATCAGACCTTCGAGCTGACGGAGTACGAGGAAACGATCGCCTACGCGAACCTCGCGAACGCGGCGAAGGCGAAGGAGCCGTGGATCGGCTTCTGCTACAGCCCGCATTACATCTTCGTGACGCAGGATCTGCACGTGCTGGAAGAGCCGGCGCATGATCCGGCGACCTGGACAATCGTTCAGCCGACGGATGATCCGGACTGGCTCGAGAAATCGGAAGCTTCGACGGCGTGGAACGGTGCGACGCTGCACCTGCACTACGCCAAGGCGCTGGAAGAGCAGTTCCCCGAAGTCGCGACGCTGTTCCAGAACTTCCAGATGAACGGCGACGATCTGTCGGCCATGGGCAAGGCGCTTGCCGTGGACGGCCAGGAAGCTGCCGAGTTCGCGAAAGAGTGGGTTGCCGCGAACGAGGACACCGTTCTCAACTGGCTGACCAACTAAGCCCCGACGCTTCTTGCCGCCGCGCCACACGCGCGGCGGCCTTTCCATGAGGGGACAGGGAATGAGCGAAGCCGTCGTAAAGCTCACGGACGTCTGGAAGATATTCGGCAATCGGGCTGCCGAGGCCATGGCGGCCGTAAAGTCCGAAGGGATCGGGAAGCCCGAGGTTCTGTCGCGCTTTCAATGTGTCGTCGGCGTGCAGGCCGCGACCTTCGAGGTCGCTAGGGGTGAGATCTTCTGCATCATGGGCCTGTCGGGCTCGGGCAAATCGACGCTGGTGCGCCACATCAACCGGCTGATCGAGCCCACATCCGGCACCATCGAAATCCTGGGCCAGGATGTTTCGGCAATTTCGGACAGCGAGTTGCGGCGCATCCGCGCCCAGCAGATCGGGATGGTGTTTCAGCACATGGCGCTGATGCCGCACCGGTCGGTGCGCGACAACGTGGCCTATCCGCTGGAAATCCGTAAGGTATCGAAATCGAAACGCTGGGCGGTGTCGGACCATGCGCTTGGCCTCGTGAATCTCGGGGGCTACGAGGATCGCCTGCCGAAGGAGCTTTCGGGGGGCATGCAGCAGCGGGTGGGGATCGCCCGGGCGCTCGCCTCCGACCCCGAGATCCTTCTGATGGATGAACCGTTCTCGGCGCTCGACCCGCTGATCCGGCTTCAGCTTCAGGATCAGTTCAAGGCGCTTGTGGCGCAGCTGAAGAAGACCACGCTCTTCATCACCCACGATCTCGACGAGGCGATCCGCATTGGCCATCGTATCGCGATCATGAAGGACGGTGTCATCGTGCAGATCGGCACGCCGGAAGACATCGTGATGAACCCCGCCGACGATTATGTGCGGGAGTTCGTGCAGGGCATCTCGAAGCTGAAGCTCGTGAAGGCGCATTCGATCATGGAGCCGCTCGCAAGCTATCAAAAGCCGCTCGACGGCGCGCCGCGGGCGGATCATGGCGCCGATCTCGACCAGTTGATCGATCTGGCGGTGAACACCGATCACCCGGTCGTCATCACCGATGGCGGCGCCGATGTGGGCGTGGTGACGAAACCGAGGCTGCTGCGCGGCATTCAAGGGGGCAAGGATGGCTGACACGACCACGGAAACCACCGTCATTGCCGCCTCGGATATCGAGGTGGACCGTGAGGCGCTTGACGCCTCTATCCACGAATTCGCCGAGGTGAACGGGGCCTATTACGCGAACGCCTTCCACAAGATCCACGACACCACCACGGTCCTGCCGAGCACCTTCAACCTCTGGGCGGCCGTGCTGGGGCCGATCTGGGCCGCGAGCCGGGCGATCTGGGGGATGTTCTGGGCGTTCCTGATCCTCGAAATCATCGCCTGGGTTCAGATCGGGCGCGGGGCCTGGGGCAACCCGGGTGCGGAGCTTTTCGAACGCGCCGAGCGGCAACTGGAACGCGCGGCGGAGCTTGCGCAGCGCGCTGCGGATGCCACCGAGCAATCGGATGTCGAGCGGTTCACCACCCTGTCGGAAAACATCGGCAAGGCGGCACAGAACACGCTGGACCAGGCCAATGCCGCGCAGGCGGAATCCACCGGCATTCTGCTGACCGGGCTTGTCGTGCTGGCGGTGCTGAAGCTGTTCCAGGGGCTTTACGCCAATCAGGTCTACGAAAAGCAGTTCTCGCACTGGCGGATCGACCCCGAGAAGACGGAAAACGGGCGGAAGACCTCGAACATCGTTCTGGGGGTGGTGCTGACCGCGGCAATCGCGCCGCTCATCATCTACAAGTTCACCGTCAACAACTCGCTTTCGATCCTCGATGACTTCCCGGAGGATTGGGTGTCCTCGCTGTTTCTGGGCGCGGAAGGCGGATCGCTCTTTTCGGCCATCGCAAGCTGGATGGAAGCGCGGATCGACGCGGCCGCGGCCGCGGGCGGCGATCTGTTCGACGGGATCGTGGCCGGCGTCCGGTCGGTTCTCGATGCTCTGACGATCGCTTTGATAGGCTCGCCCTGGCCCGTGGTGATGCTGGTGATCATCGTCACCGCCTGGCGCGCGGCGGGGCCGCGGGTGGCGATCTTCACCGCCGCCTCGCTCGTTTACATCGCGTTCCTCGGCTACTGGTCGATCGCGATGGAGACGGTGGCGCTTGTCGGCGCGGCGGTGATCCTTTGCGTGGTGATCGGCATTCCGCTGGGCATCTGGTTCGGCAAGTCGCGCCGGGCCTACAACTTTGCCGAACCGGTCCTCGATCTGATGCAGACGCTGCCGGCCTTCGTCTATCTGATCCCGATCATCGCGTTCTTCGGAACGGGCAACCCGCCTGGGATCCTGGCCACGATCATCTTCGGGATGCCGCCGGTGATCCGCCTCACGGCGTTGGGGATGCGTGGCGTGCCGGAAAGCATCAAGGAGGCAGCCGTCGCCTTCGGCGCGTCGCGCTGGCAGCTTCTGAAGGATGTGGAAGTACCGCTGGCGCTGCCGTCGATCATGACCGGGGTGAACCAGACGATCCTGATGTGCCTGTCGATGGTCGTGATCATCTCGCTCATCGGCGGGGGCGGGCTTGGCAAGGAGATCCTGGAAGCGCTGCAATACGCGGCCAAGGGCCCGGGCCTTCTGGGTGGCTTCGCGATCCTCTTCGTCGCGATGGTCATCGACCGGATCGTGCAGGGCGCCTTCCGGCGCGAAGACGAAAAGATCTGATCGGTGGGGGGCTTCGGCCCCCCCTTTTCCTTTCGGGATGGCGCTGGCGATGACTGATGATCCCTACCAGACCTCGATGATGGAAAACCTCTACTGGTGGGGTGTGCCGACGCTGTTCCGCTGCCCGCATGAAGGGCCGGAGGGCAAGGATATCGCCCTGGCGGGGGTGCCCCATTCCACCGGAAACGGAACGACGGAGCGCGATCAGCACCTTGGCCCGCGCGCCCTGCGCCACGTTTCCGCCGTGGCGCGGCGGGTGCACGGGGGCTTCGGGATCGATCCCTGGAAGGCGGCGAAGATCGCCGATGTGGGCGATGTGCCCTTGCCGCGCGCCAATGACAACGAGCACTGCATCGCGCAGATCACCGAGTTCTACGGGCGTATCGACGCGGCGGGCGCGCGGCCCGTCTCGGTCGGCGGCGACCATTCGATCACCGGCGGGATCGTGCAGGCCTTGGGCCGCGGGCACCTTGCGGGCGGGGAGCCGGTGAGCTTTCTGCATCTCGACGCGCATACGGACGTCTTCACCAAGGTCGATCACTTCCTTGGCGCCAGGAAATCGGCCGCGCATTGGGGTGCCTACCTGGCCGATCAGGGGCAGGTCGATCCCACCCGGTCGATGCAGATCGGGCTTCGGGGGCATGCGCGCACGCTCGACTGGCTGCAACCCTCCTACGACTACGGCTACAACGTGGTGACTATGAAGGAGTTTCGGCGCCGGGGGCTGGAGGACGTGGTGGCCGAGGCGCGCGAGGTTCTCTCAGGCCGTCCGGTCTACATCACCTTCGATCTCGATTGCCTGGATCCCACCATCGCGCCCGGGGTGTCGAACCTTGAGGCCGGTGAAAAGGGGTTCGATATCGACGAGGCCGTGGGGCTTTTGCACAGCGTCCGGGGGCTCAATATCATCGGGGGCGATGTCGTGTGCATGATGCCCACGAAGGACAGCCCCAACAACATCACCGCGCTGACGGCGGCGGCGGTGATGTTCGAAATGATCTCGATGATCGCCGAGACCGTGGCGGCGCGGGGGTAAGCCGCCCGCGCCGCGCCGGATCTATTCGGCGGCCAGCGGCGGGCCTGTGAAACTCTGGCCGAAGCTTTCGGAAATCTCGTTGAACCGTTCCATTTCGCCGGGAAGCTCGACGCCCAGCGTCGCTTCGAAGAAGCCTTCGAAGCCACCGGGCGTCACGACGACGAGAAGCTGCCCGCCATCATCGCCAAGCACCCGGAAGGTGTGCTCTGCCCCGGCCGGAACGAAGGCGGCTTCACCCTCTTCGAGGATCATCGTCTCGGTCCCGCTTAGAACCTGGGCGCGGCCCTCCAGCACGACGAACCCTTCCGCCGCATCCGAATGGACATGGCGCGGGGGGCCTCCAGGCTCGGAAAAGCGGGTGGTGAACATGCCCATTTCCCCCCCTGTGGCCTCGCTTTCGAGGATCACGTGAATTTCTGATCCGTTCCACATCATCGGGTCGTGGGCCAGTGCCGGGCCCGCCAGCGTGATCAAAGCCAGTGTCGCAACTGCACGCATTCGTTTCCTCCTTGTCTGTCGCTTCCCGCACCGTGACCCGGGCGGGAGGGGTATGCCTGAAGCCTGAAACCGTCACCAACACGGAGATGTTGGCGAGACAGGCAGGCTTGGCCTAAGCTTGTTGAAGCGTCCGAAGGGGTGGAGGGGCGAACGAAAACCGGTGAAAATTTACGAATTCCACCAAAAGGGCCTCGTGCTTGACGGATCGGACGGGAGCCTGCGACGGCACACGGGCGAGGCTGTCGAACTTCGCCCGCAAAGCCGGGAGGTGCCTGCGCATCTGGCCCGCGCGCCCGGCCGGACCGTGAGCCGGGAAGAATTCACCGAGGCCGTTTGGGACGGACGGCAGGTCAGCGATGACAGCCTCGTTCAGTGCATCGCGGAAATCCGCAGCGCGCTGGGCGATCATGAGCGCAACATTATCCAGACTGTTCCGCGCAAAGGCTACCGCTTCGTGCCGCCGGACGGGGCGCAGCGGCAGGGGGCGGGGCGTCGCCGCGCCTTGCTGCCGGCTGCGGCGGTCGTGGTTTTGGTCGCGGTGGTTGTGGGGTTCGGTTTCTGGCCGCAGCAACAGACGTCGCGTGCGCCCGTGGTCGCCGTGCTGCCGCTGGATGATCTGAGTGCTGCCCCGCACCAGGGCTATCTGAACGATGCGCTGGCGGAGGGGATCATCACCGAACTCGCCCGCTTCCCCCAGTTTCGCGTCATCGCCCGCAATTCGAGCTTCCAGTTTCGCGAGGCGCCGACGGATGTGCGCGAGATCGGGGCGACCCTTGGCGCGGGATATGTCGTAGAGGGCAGCCAGCAGTTCGACGGGGCGCGGATCAAGGTGACGGTTCAGCTTGTGGAGACCGATACCGGGGCACACCTCTTTTCAGATCGTTACGAGCGCGACCTCGATGATCTTTTCGCTGTTCAGAATGAAATCGTGCGCCATATCGCGTCGGTCACGGGGCAATCCATCCTGTCGGACATGCCGGTGCACGCGGCCGAGGATGACGTGGATTCGCGGCTGCGCGGGCTTCAGGCGCGCAACCACATGACGAACCTCACGCGGGAAAACTGGCAGAAGGCGATGGCGCTTGAGGAAACCTCGATCCGGGAAGAGCCGCACTCGGCCTGGGGGTATGTCGGAAAGGGCCTGATGCTTGGGGTCGGGGCACGGCTCGGCTGGCTCGAGCCGCGCGAGGATGTGCTGGCGGAGGCGAAAGACCATGCGGAGACGGCCCTGCGCCTCGCGCCCGAAAACTACATGTCGCATTACACACTCGCGCGCATCCTGTCCTGGCAGGGAGAGTACGCGGAATCGCTTCTGCATTTCGCCCGCGCCTCCGATCTGAACCCCTCGGATTCGATCGTGCTGATCGGGATGTCGATCCCGCTTCTCTATACCGGCGAGACGGAGCAGGCGATCGACGTGCTGCAACAGGCCGCGAAGGTCGATCCGCTGCACGGGGACTGGCTCAGGTGGCAACTGGGCTGGGCCTACTGGCAGAACGACGAATGCGAACGGGGGCTTGAGGCGATGCAAAGCATGGCCTCGCCGCCGGTGGCGTCGAACAAGACGCTGGCCTCGCTTCTCGTCTGTCTCGGGCGGGAGGAGGAGGCAAAGGTGGCGCTGCAACGCTTTCTCGATACCCGGCCTGGATACTCGCGCGAAGACGAGGCGAAAACGATCCCGATCGACTGGAAGCCCGACGGGCTGCGGGACCGGTTTCTGGAGGATATGCGCCGCGCCGGGATGCCCTGAGCCCGCGCGTCAGCGGGCATAGGCCCAGCCGTCGGACCGTGGATCGCTGGCGCTTTCGGTGCCGCCGTCGGGGTGGGCGACGACAGCGCCTGCATGGCCCATGAGGCTTGAGAAGGCCGGCAGGATTTCGACGTCGTGGCCCGCCGCCCGCAGGGCTTCCACCATGGAAGGATCGGCGGTGCTCTCGATCTTGAGCGATGTCGTTTCATCGCCCCATGTGCGGCCCAGAAGCCAGCGCGGCGCGGTTATGGCGGCCTGCAGCGGCTGGCCGAACATCGCATAGCGGCTGAAGACGGCGGCCTGCGTCTGCGGCTGGCCTTCGCCGCCCATGGTGCCATAGGCCATGACCCGGCCATCCGAAAGCTCGGCCAGGGCGGGGTTCAGGGTGTGGAACGGGTGGTGGCCGGGGCGCAGCTGGTTCGGCCCCGGTGCAAGGGAAAAGCCCGCGCCGCGGTTCTGGAAGTAGACGCCCGTTTCGGGGCAGACGAGGCCGGAGCCGAATTCCCAGTAGACGCTTTGGATGAAGCTCACCACCGTGCCTTCCGCATCCACCGCGCCCATCCAGATCGTATCGCCGTCCTTCGGCTCATGCGGCCAGGGCAGGGCGCGGGTCATGTCGATCCCACGGGCGAGGGCGGCGATGTCGTCATCCCCGAGCAGATCCTGCGCGGGCCGCGCCATGGTGCGGGTGTCGCCAAGCTCCCGGTTGCGGACGATGAAGGCCTGTTTGGTGGCCTCGATCAGGCCGTGCCAGTGATCGAATGTTTCGGCGCCGGTCACGCCAAGCCGGTCGAAGGCGCCAAGGATCGCGAGCGACGCCATGCCCTGGGTCGGCGGGATCATGTTGTAGAGCGTGCCTTGCCGTGTCCTGAGGGTCAGCGGCGTGACCTCGCGGGCCGTCGCCGCGTCGAAATCCGCCTTGCGGAGGGGGCTTCCGGCGGCTTCCAGAAAGCGCGCATGTGTCGCACCGATATCGCCGCGGTAGTAGTCGTCGAGCCCGGCCTCTGCGAGGCGTTCGAAGGTTCCGGCCAGCGCCGGTTGCACAAGGCGCGCGCCGGGCGGCGGGACGGCCCCGTTCTGCAGAAACACATCGGCGAAGCCCGGTACATCGGCAAGCCCGTCAAGCTTTTCCGCCGTCGTCTCCGACTGGTTGCGGCTGACGGCGATGCCGCCGCGCGCATGCGAGATCGCATCGGCCAGAAGATCCGAAAGGCGTGCCGGGGCGGAGCCGTCGAGGTCGAGCGCCTTCGCCCAGCCCGCGATCGTTGCCGGGATCGTCAATGCGGCCTCGGCCCCCCGCGTGGGCAGGGCCGTTGTATGGCCTCGTTCGGCATACCACTCAGGTGTCGCAAGCCCCGCTGCCGCACCGCAGGCGAAAACGCCCTGCGGCGCCGCGCCTTTCCGCTTGATGATCCAGAACCCGTCGCCCCCGATCGCGTTCATATGCGGATAGACCACAGCGATCGTCGCTGCCGCGGCCACCATCGCCTCGACCGCCGAACCGCCCCCTTCGAGGATATCGGCGCCCGCCTTGGTCGCAAGCCGGTGAGGGGCTGTGAAGGCCATGCCGCGGCCAAGTGCCGTTTCGATCATTCCAGTGGCTCCTTCTGCCGCGCCCGGTTGCGGGGAAGATGCAGTCTTCGTCCCGAAAGACAAGACCATGGCCGACGGTCAGCCGAAGATCTTCCTGAACCGGCCGATGCACTGCCGGAACCCGGCCTCGAAATCGCCGTCGCCGGGGTGAAAGACGCTTTCGAACGAGATCGCGCCGTCATAGCCGTCCGCGCGAAGCGCCGCGGCCATCGGCGCGAACTGATCGGCAAGCTGACCGTCGCCCATCCGGCGCACTTCCAGCGTGGCGCGCGGCGTGTCGACCTGCACGTCCTTGATGTGGATATGCCCCAGGTAGCCGTCCTTCACTTCGTCATAGCCGTCGGGAAAGGCACGCTCGTGGCACCAGCAGTTGTTGGCGGGATCCCACAGAACCTTCAGCGCGTCCTTCGCGCCGAGATCGTCGATCAGCTTTCGCGCTGTGTAGTTCGAGTTCACCATGGTCCCGTTGCCGGTTTCGACAACGAGCGTCACGCCCTCGGCGCGTGCGAGGTCGACTGCCGGCGCGATGAGCGGCAGCATCGCGTCCCAAGCACCGTGGGCGACGTTCCATTTCTCGGCCCCGTTCCGGCCCCAGAGGATCTGTTCCTTCTTCGGAGTCATGATCCGCACGAGCGGGGCGCTCAGGGTCTGGGCCATCCCGATCACCCGCTTCAGCGCGTCCATGTGCCGGGTGTGAAGGTCGTCGCCCGGCCGGTTCGCCACGGTCATGCCCGCGAAGACATGGCGCGAGAGGCAGGAGACGGGTTTGCCGCGGTCCCGAAGCAGGCGGTCGATCTCCGCGATTTCGGCCGGGGAGTGATCGCCGACCTCATGCTCGCCCACGAACTGAAGCTCGGCATGGGTGAGGCCGAACTCGTCCATCACGCCGACTGCATGGGCGAGATCACGGCTGATCCCGTCGCAGATGACCCCGAGCTTCATGGCCTGCCCGTCCGGTGGAGTTCCGCGCCCACGATTTCTTCGATCACCCGGGTACAGACCCAGTTATCGCCGTCGGGGTATTTCGTGCGGCCGGCGTGAAAGATCTGCATCGCCGCGGCGGCGGTGTGAAGCGGCACGCCCAATTCCTCGCCGAGGCCCATCGAGATCGTCAGATCCTTGTGCATCGTGTTGATGTGGCTGCCGGTGCCCTCGAACTGGCGGTCGATGATCTTCTGAAGCGCATTATTGACGATCCCGCAGCCGGCGGAAGACGTGGAGAAGACATCGAGGATCACCTGTCCCGGCACCCCGGCCTTTGCGGCAAGGGCCGCGGCCTCGAAGGTGGCCGCGAATTGCGCCCCGATCAGCGATTGCAGGCAGGCTTTCACGGTTTGCCCGTCGCCCGGTTCGGTTCCGACGCGGTGGATGACGGCGGAAACCGCCTCCATCACCGGGCGGAACGTGTCGAGCACGTCGCCGGGGGCGGCGGCCATCATGGTGAGCGTGCCGCCCTGCGCGCCGGGAAACCCGCCCGAGACGGGCGTGTCGATCAGGTGAATGCCCGAGCCTTCCATCGCCGCGCCGATCTCCCGTGCCTCGCGGGGTTTGATCGTGGCCGAGAGGATCACGGCGCTGCCTTTCGCCATCGTCGAGACAAGGCCGCCTTCGCCGAGGATCACCTCGCGCGCCTGATCGCCGTTCATCACCATCACGAAGACGGCGTCGGCTTCCGCGCCCACCGCGCCCGCCGTATCCGCCCCATGCCCGCCCATGTCGCGAAACGCGGCCATGCGCGCCGCGCTCAGATCATACCCGGTTGTGGTGAACCCGTTCGCAATCAGGTTCTTTGCCAGCCCCGAGCCCATATCTCCAAGCCCGATAACGCCCGCTGTCTTCATCGCGATGCCCTCCCGCACACGCAAGCAATGCCAGTGATGTCCGTGGGGACACCGGTTCTCGCGGGGATTTCACGCGTCGCTTATCCGGCGACGTCGGGCGCGTCCGGAAGACACCCCGCTGCCCGGTTAGGTAGGGCGAGCGTAGGCGCGGATATCCGGGCTGGCAAGCGCCGTGCGCGGGGCGTAGCGTTGGGGCGCGACGCGGCCGGGACACGGGAGGACTGGGCATGGATGGAGCACGAAATCACGCGGGCGGCGGCCCGGTCTGGCTGGAGCCGGATGCAGGGAGTATCGATGACTTCTCGATCCTCGTGTCGCGCCGGACCGATCCCGCGGACTGGCCCGCGGCGGCGGCGGTCGAGCACAACATCCCGATCTATGACGGTGCCGCCGTGCGCCGGGCCTGCGCGACGCCGCAGACGCGGCGGGCCTTCATGGCGGAATGGGCGCGGATCTTTCGCGACGGGCCCGGCGTGCTTGCGATCCGCGACGCGGTGGACCGCGAGGCGGTGGATCGCGCAACCCTGCTGTTCGAGCGGCTGATCGGGGAGGAACGCGAAAGCGGGGCAGGCGGCGGCGATCACTTCGCCAAGCCCGGCGCAAATGACCGGGTGTGGAATGCCGCGCAAAAGCATTGCCTCGCCGACCCGGAAGGGTTTGCCGCGTACTATGCCTCGGATGCCATCGCCGCGGCCTCGGAGGCGTGGCTTGGCCCGAACTATCAGCTGACCGCACAGGTCAACCGGGTGAACCCCGGCGGCGCGGCCCAGACGCCACACCGGGATTATCACCTCGGCTTCATGACGCTTGAGGATGCGGTGTCCTACCCCGCGCAATGCCACGCGATGAGCCCGCTTCTGACCCTGCAGGGCGCGGTGGCCCATTGCGATATGCCGCTAGACAGCGGGCCGACGATGCTTCTGCCCTATTCGCAGGCCTTCTTCGAAGGATACGTGGCCTTCCATCACGAGGCCTACAGGGAGGTCTTCGCGCGGCATCACGTGCAGCTTCCGCTTCAGACGGGGGACGCGATGTTCTTCAACCCGGCGCTGATGCACGGGGCGGGGACGAACCGGTCGCCCGATATCCGCCGCATGGCGAACCTTTTGCAGGTCGGGTCGGCTTTCGGGCGCTCGATCGAGACGGTGGACAGGGAGGCAATGGTGGCGGCGCTCTATCCCGTTCTGGCCGGTAGGGCTCTTTCGGGGCGTGCGCGGGAAAACGTGATCGCGGCAAGTGCGGAGGGTTATGCCTACCCGACCAATCTCGATCGCGATCCGCCCGCACCGGGGAGCCTTGCCCCGCTTTCGCCGGCGCAGATCATGCGCGCGGCGCTGGCAGAGGGGAAATCCGCCGAGGCCTTCGTGGCGGAAATCCGGGCGGCGGCGGAGAGGCGGCGCGCATAGCCGGACGGGCCTCCACGCGGCTGTGTGTCGGTCAGGTCGCGGGCCCGATGGCGCGGATCACCCGGCGTGCGGCGTCGACGAGACGGGGCTCGACCTCCTTCAGGATCGCAACCCGGTCGAACCGGTCCGGGTCTGCCGCCAGCACCTCGCGCAAGGCCTGCCCGAAGGCCATGCGAAGCTCCGTTCCGATGTTGTACTTGCAGATTGCGGTGGTGCGGGCGAGGTCTGCCCGCTCCGCCACGGGCACGCCCGATCCGCCGTGGATCACGAGGGGCAGGGACGTGGCGGCCTCGATTTCCGCGATCCGGGCGCGATCGAGCCCCCCCTCCTGATCCTGTTGCAGGTGCACATTGCCGACCGAGATCGCCATGGCATCGACCCCGCTTTCCGCGGCGAAGCGCGCGGCCTCTGCGGGATCGGTCCCGCGAGAGGCCTCGCCCGCCGCATATCCCACGAAGCCGATTTCACCTTCGCAGGAGACACCGGCGGCATGAGCCATCGTCGCGATCGCGGCCGTTGCGCGGATGTTCTCTTCCAGCGGCAGTTTCGAGCCGTCGAACATGATCGAACTGAAGCCGGCGTCGAGCGCCGCGCGGCACTCCTCTGCGGTGTAACCGTGATCGAGATGAACGACGACGGGCACCGCCACGCTGTCCGCCACGTTCCGCATCATCGCGCCGAGAACGGGCAGTGGCGTATGCGCGCGGCAGGATGGCCCGGCCTGAAGAATGACCGGCAGGCCCTCGGCCTCGGCCGCATGGGCGTAGGCGCGCATGTCCTCCCACCCGAGGCAGACGAGCCCGGCCACCGCATAGCCCTGCCGGTGTGCGGGCTTCAGAACCTCGGCAAGGGTCGCGAGGGTCATTTGAACTTCGCGACCATGTCCATGATGCCCGGGATCGTGTGGAGCTGTTCGGCGTGGGTCGGCTGGAAATACTGAACCAGGCTCCGCTGCGACAGGCCGCCCAGGATCGTGAAATAGTACATCTCGTAGCCCGGCAGCACGCAGCAGGGGTGATAGCCCCGGTCGAGACAGATCGTGGAGCCGTCGACGATGTGATAGGCATCGCCCGGCTCGTTATCCTCGCGCTGCAGCATCTGAACGCCGGAGCCGTAATTCGGGCGGAACCGGAAATTGTAGGTCTCGTCGTGGCGCGTCTCGTCGGGCAGGCGATCGGTGTCGTGCTTATGGCTCGGAAAGCCCGACCAGCCGCCTGCGCCAACCGTGTAAAGCTCGCTCACCAGAAGCCGCCCGACGCGGCCATGCTGTTTCTGGCCGAGGATGTGCTTGATCTTGCGGTGGGTCTTGGTGTCGTCGGAGCCGTATTGCACGATGTCGAGTTCGTCGGCACGCACCGCGAAAGGCTCCAGCACCTCGTCGAATTTCGCACCGGCCACGAAGACTTCCGCGGCCTTCGACCGGCAGGCGATGGTGGCCCTGGCCCCGGTCGGCACATAGACGCCCTCGGGCTCTCCATCCCAGACATCAACGCCGCGACCGCCGAGGTCGGTGGCCGAGAAATCGCCCACGGTCACGTCGACCGTGCCGGTGGCCGGGACGATGCAGGTCTCGAATCCGGGCACGGCATAGTCGAAGCTTTGCCCTTCGGTCAGCTTCACGATGTTGAAGTAGTTGAGCGGCACCACTTCATTGCCCACATCCACGATAGGCTGGTTCTTGTTGTCATAGGGCGGAATATGCATCGGGTTCTCCCGGAGGTCAGGCCGCTGTCGGGCCGGGGTGAGCATCTAGAAAGGCGGCGAGATCGGCATGATCCGGCATCGAGGGCGCGCAGCCGGGGCGCGATACGACGATGGCCGCACAGGCCGACCCGCGCAGGATCGCGTCACGCAGGTCGAGCCCTTCGGTGATCCCGCTCAGAAGCCCGGCCATGAAACTGTCGCCCGCGCCGTTGGGCTTGAGCGCGGTCACCGGGTAGACGCCGGTGTGTATCTCCTGACCATTCGCATAGGTCAGCGCGCCTTTCTCACCCATCTTGTAGATGACGATGCCGGCGGAAGACCCCGCAAGGTCTTCCGCCATTTGCCGGCCTCTGGCGATGCCGCCCGCCATGAAGCCGAACTCCTCGTCATTGCCGACGATCATGTCCGCCGCCGCACCGGCGCGGGACAGAACATCGGAGGCCACCTCGGGCGATGGCCATGAATAGGGGCGGTAGTCGATATCGAAGATGATCGGCAGCCCGATCGCGCGCGCCTTGTCGAACGCGTGGAAGGTGGCGCTGCGGGATGGCTCGGCAGCGAAGACGGTGCCGGCAGTGACAAGCGCGCCGTAATCGCCCAAGGCGACGCGATCCACGTCCGCCTCCGTCACCTGAAAATCGACCGCACCGTTGCGGTAGATCACAAGCTGGAAATCCTCGATCTTCGATTCGTAGACGGCAAGCGAGGTGCGGTATTCGCCCCCCACCGGCCTGCAATACTGCGTGTCGACGCCGTAGCGGCGGAGTTCGTTGACGCAGAAGCGCCCCACCGCGTCGTCGGAGACGGAGGTGACGAGCGCCGCCTTGCCCCCGAACTTGCAAAGCCCCGCCGCGATATTCGCCGACGAACCGCCAAGGCCGGTGCGGAAGACATGCGCCTCCTCTGCCGGGGTGCCGGGTGGATCGGCGAAGAAATCCATCCCCGCGCGACCGAAGACAACTGTGTTGTTCGCCGAAATCCCGGCGATCAGCGCGTCGAGACCAGGCATCAGACCCCCCGGCGCTGCCGGACGCGGGCGCTTTCCCATTCCTCGTGGGCCTCGCGCACCCTGGGCTTGTCCGACACTTCGGGCGTGCCGACCTCCCACCAGGTGTGGCCTTCGGTCGTCCAGCCTTCATAGGCGTCGACATGCATCACGATGACGCTTGTCTTGTCGGAGGCCTTGGCGCGCTGAAACGCCTCGCCAAGCTCGGCGGGCGTGGCCGCGTATTCGGCATTGGCGCCCATCGAGGCCGCGTGGGCTACGAAATCGACCCCGAAAGCCTCGGGCACCGTCGGGCAATCCTTGAAGAGGCAGTTGAAGCTTTCATTGCCGGTGTTGTTCTGAAGCTTGTTGATGACCGCGAAACCGCCATTGTCGAGAACGAGGATGATCAGCTTTTTTCGCGTCAGAACAGAGGAATAGATGTCGGAATTCATCAGGAGGTAGGAGCCGTCGCCGACGAAGACGATGGTGTCGGCGTCGGGCTCTTTCTCGGATTGGGCGATCCGCGCGCCCCAGCCACCGGCGATCTCGTACCCCATGCAGGAAAAGCCGAACTCCACATCCACCGTGCCGATATCGAGCGTGCGCCAGTTCGCCGTGACCTCTGCCGGCAGGCCGCCCGCCGCCGTCACCACGCGGTCGCGCTTGCCGCATAGTTCGTTCACGACGCCGATCGCCTGGGCATAGGAATTCGGGCGGTTTCCGGGCCGGACGTTTTCGGCCACATAGGCATCCCAGTTCCGCCTTTCGGCCTGGGCGAAGCCCGTCCAGTCCGGCGGGGCGGTTGTGCCGTTCATCGCCGCGCCGATTGCCTTGAGGCCCAGCTTGGCGTCGCCCACCACGGGAATCGCCATGTGCTTGCCCGCGTCGTGGCGGGCGGCGTTGAGCGAGATGATCTGTGCATCGCCCGCAAACGCCGTCCACGATCCTGTCGTGAAATCCTGAAGCCGGCAGCCGACCGAGAAGATCACGTCCGCCGCCTCGGCCACCGCGTTGGCACTGTCCGATCCGGTGACGCCCACGGGCCCGATGTTCAGCGGGTGGGTGGCAACCATGTTCGCCCGGCCCGCGATCGTCTCGATCACGGGGATGTTGTGGGTCTCGGCGAACTGCGTAAGCTCCGCGACCGCGCCGGAATACTGAACGCCGCCGCCCGCGATGATCACCGGGCGCTTGGCTTTCTTCAGCCGCTCGGCGGCCTCTGCGATCTCGGCCGGATCAGGCGCCTGCCGCCGGATGCGATGGATGCGCTCTTCGAAGAACGAGACCGGGTAATCATAGCTCCACCCCTGCACGTCCTGATGCAGCGCGAAGAAGGCCGGGCCGCAATCGGCCGGGTCGAGCATGGTGGCAAGGGCGGCCGGCAGCGACTGGATGACCTGGGCGGGGTGGGTGATCCTGTCCCAGTACCGGCTGACCGCCTTGAACCCGTCGTTCAGGCCGAAGGCGGGGTTCCCGTAATGCTCGATCTGCTGCAGCACCGGGTCGGGCAGGCGGGTCAGGAAGGTATCGCCGCAAAGCATCAGCATCGGCAGGCGGTTCGCATGGGCAAGCGCCGCCGCCGTCAGGAGGTTCGCGGTGCCGGGCCCTGCTGAGGCGGTGCAGAACATGAAGCGCCGGCGCAGGTGATACTTCGCATAGGCCGCCGCCGCGAAGCCCATGCTTTGCTCGTTCTGGCCCCGGTAGAGCGGAAGTTCATTCTGGAAACCGTAAAGTGCCTCGCCAAGGCAGGTGACGTTCCCATGTCCGAAAATGCCGAAGCCGCCGCCGCAGATCCGAACCTTTTCGCCATCGATCTCGATGAACTGCGCTGCCAGGTAACGCACGATGGCCTGTGCTGTGGTCAGCCGAATGGTTTCACCGGACATGCCGTGTCCTCCCTCGTGCCCTGTCTCTTCCGGACGATTGGTCATTGACCATGACCGCCGTTTGAAGATACGCAAATTGCAACCGGTTGCAATACGAATCTGGGGGTGATGCCAATGGCGGAGATCGGGATCGGCATCGTTGGGGGCGGCTACATGGGCAAGGCCCACTCCGTCGCGATGGCCGCCGTCGGGGCGGTGTTCGACACCGCACTGCGCCCCCGGCTCGAGATGATTGCGGGCTCCTCTCCCGAAAGCTCCGAACGCTACCGCGCGGCCTATGGGTTCGCCCGCGCCGCCCGCGACTGGGCGGAACTGGTGGCCGATCCGCGCGTCGAGGCCGTGGTGATCGCCTCGCCGCAGGGCACCCATCGCGCCATCGCCGAAGCGGCCTTCGCCCTTGGCAAACCCGTCTTCTGCGAAAAGCCCCTGGGCGCAAGCATCGAGGATGCCCGCGCTATGACGGACGGGGCAGAGGCCGCGGGCGTCGTGAACATGATCGGCTTCAACTACATCCGCACGCCCGCCTCGCGCTTTGCCCGCCAGTTGCTGGCCGAAGGCGCGATCGGCCAGGTCACCTGGTTCCGGGCCGAGCATACGGAAGATTTCTTCGGCGATCCCACCGGCCCGGCCTCCTGGCGCAGCCACGGGGATGCCAACGGCTGCATGGGCGATCTCGCGCCGCATATCATAAACGCGGCGCTGGCGCTCATGGGGCCGATCGAACGCGTTTCGGCAGAGATCGAAACCGTCCACGACACTCGTGGCGGAGAGCGTGTGACGAATGACGACCAGGCCCAGATCATGTGCCGCTTCGCCAGCGGGGCCATGGGGCACATCTTCGCCTCGCGTATCGCGAACGGGCGGAAGATGGGCTATGCCTACGAGATCACCGGAACGAAGGGGGCGATCCGCTTCGACCAGGAAGATCAGAACGCGCTGTGGCTCTACCGCACCGACGACCCCGAAGGTCAGCGCGGCTTCCGCAAGATCCTGACCGGGCCCGAGCACCCCGACTACCTGCCGTTCTGCCAGGGCCCGGGCCATGGCACCGGATACCAGGACCAGATCATCATCGAGGCCAAGGATTTCCTCGAGGCCATCACTGCGGGCGAAAGCCGCTGGCCCACGTTCCGCGACGGTCTTGCCGTTTCGGAAGTGGTGGCGGCGGCGCGCCGCGCCCACGCATCACGCACCTGGGAACAGGTCAAGGAGGTCTGAGATGACCATCAGAATCGGCAATGCGCCCTGCTCCTGGGGCGTCGAATTCGCGGGCGATCCGCGCAACCCCGACTGGCGCGACGTGCTGCGCGAGAATGCCGAGGCCGGTTATGGGGGGATCGAGCTTGGCCCCGTCGGTTTCATGCCGGAAGATCCACCGCAGGTGGCCGAAGCGCTTGACGAATACGGGCTGACGCTGATCGGTGGCGTGGTGTTCCGCCCGTTCCACGATCCCGGCCAGTGGGAGGATGTGCTGGACGGGTCGGTGCGCACCTGCAAGGCGCTGACGGCCCATGGCGCGCAGCATCTCGTGCTGATCGATTCGATCTCGCCGCGCCGTGCGCCGACGGCGGGCCGGGCCGATGCCGCCGAACAGATGGATGCCGCAGAATGGGCGGCCTATCGCGACCGCATCGCCCATGTGGCGAAGATGGGGGCCGAGGAATACGGCCTGACCGTCGGCATCCACGCCCATGCGGCGGGGTTCATGGATTTCGAGCCGGAGCTTGAGAGGCTTCTGGACGAGGTCGATGACAGCATCCTGAAGATCTGCTTCGACACCGGCCACCACTCCTATGCGGGTTTCGATCCCGTGGCGTTCATGGAACGCCACATGGATCGGATCTCCTACATGCATTTCAAGGATATCGATCCGGCCGTGAAGGCCGATGTGATCGCGAAGGGCACCGGCTTCTACGAGGCCTGCGGGCAGGGCATCTTCTGCAACCTCGGCGACGGCGATGTCGATTTCCCGCGGGTGCGCCAGATCCTGCTCGACGCGGGCTTCGACGGCTGGTGCACGGTCGAGCAGGATTGCGACCCGACGCTGCCCGATACCGATCCCCTGCGGGACGCCAAGATCAACCGGGCCTACCTGGCCTCCATCGGTTTCTGAAGGAACACGCGCTATGGCAAAACTGAACTGGGGCATGGTCGGCGGTGGCGAGGGCAGCCAGATCGGCCCGGCGCACCGTCTGGGCGCGCAGGCCGACGGGCATTTCGCCTTTGCCGCCGGGGCCCTTGACGTGAACGCCGACAAGGGCCGCGCCTATGCCGAAAGCCTTGGCATCGCGCCCGACCGGGCCTATGGCGACTGGCAGGAGATGCTCGCGGGCGAACGCGCGCGGGACGACCGCGTCGACCTTGTCACCGTCGCGACGCCGAACGCCACGCATTTCGAGATCACGAAGGCATTCCTCGAAGCGGGCTTCAACGTGCTTTGCGAAAAGCCCATGACGATGACCGTCGAAGAGGGCGAGGAGATCGTGCGCGTGGCCGAGGCCTCGGGCCGGATCTGCGCGGTGAACTACTGCTATTCGGCTTATCCGATGGTGCGCCATATGCGCCGGATGGTGGCCGACGGGGCGCTGGGCAGGATCCGCCTTGTCGTCGCGAATTTCAGCCATGGCCATCACGCCGATGCCGCCGACCAGGACAATCCGCGCGTTCGCTGGCGCTATGATCCCGCGCAGGCCGGGGTGTCGGGTCAGATGGCCGATTGCGGCATTCACGCGCTGCACCTGGCAAGTTTCATCCTCGGCGACGAGGTGGAAACGCTGTCCGCCGATTTCGCCTCCACCGTCGCGGGGCGCGAGCTGGAAGACGATGCGATGGTGAACTTCCGCATGGCAGCGGGCACCGTCGGGCGGCTCTGGACATCGACGGTGGCGATCGGGCGCCAGCACGGGCTCGATATCCAGATTTACGGCGAAACGGGCGGGCTTTTCTGGGCGCAGGAACAGCCCAATCAGCTGCGCTACCAGCGCCTCGGCGGACGGACCGAGATCATCGAGAAGGGCGAGGCCGGGCTCAGCGCGGATGCCGCGCGGCTTTCGCGCGTGGTGATCGGCAGCCCCGAAGGCTTCCCGCTTGCGGTTGCGAATATCTATGTGGATCTCGCCGAGGCGATCCGCGCCCAGAAGGCCGGGCGTGCGGCCGATCCGGCGGCGACGGCCTATCCAAAGGCGGCCGACGGGCTGCGCTCCATGGCGGCGGTCTACGCGGCGGTGGCCTCGGCAAAGGCCGGCGGTGCCTGGCAGGATGCCCGTCCGCCCATGTTCCGCTAACCCTTCATTTTGGCGGAAATACTCCGGGGGTTTGGGGGCAGCGCCCCCAACCGGTCGGCGCGCCGCAAGGCGCGTCGAACCACTTAAGGCAGAGGGCGCAGCGTCTCGCGCTCCACGATCCGGCACCCGAAAAGCCGTGTCTCCGGTATCCTCCCGGGATCCGTCAGCATCGCCACCACAAGATCGATGGAGCTCTCCACGATCTCCGGAATGGGCTGCCGGATCGTGGTCAGCGCGATGTTCTCCCACCGCGCCATCTCCATGTCGTTCAGCCCGATGATCCCGACATCCCCGGGGCAGGACAGGCCCGCCGATTGCACCGCACTCAGCGCCCCGATCGACAGAACGTCGTCGCCGCAGAAATAGGCCTCCGCCCGGTCCGTCATCAGCTGCTTCGTCATCTCGACCCGGCCCGCATCGAAGGAATAGGCACTGGCGAAACTGTGGCTCGCCTCGATCTCCGGATGCGCCGCCACCACCTCCGTGAAGCCCCTGAAACGGTCCTGCGTCGAGGTCGCGCTTTCGGGGCCGCCGAGGAAGGCCACGCGGGTATAGCCGCGGGCGATCAGCGTTTCCGCCGCCATCCGGCCGCAGGCGATGTTATCGATCCCGACGACATGCACTTCAGGGGCGCTTGCGAACCGCCCGAAGGAATGGACGACGGGCATGCCCGCGTCGCGGAAGGCGCGGGCGAAGGCGGGCGACAGGGTCGACGAGGCGACGATCACCCCATCGACGGAATACTGCCTGAGCAGGCGGACGGAGTTTTCCGGATCGGTTTCGTCGGTGAGGTTCACCAGAAGCGGCCGCAGCCCCCGGTCCTGCAGCCCGCGGGTGAACCGGTCGAAGACTTCGAGGAAGATCGGGTTGTGGAAGTTGTTCGAGATCAGCCCGATCAACTTCGTGCGCCCCGTGGTCAGCGAGGAGGCGAGCGCGTTCGGGTGATAGCCAAGCTCGGCCGCCGCGCGCTCCACCTTCCGCCGCGTCTTGAGCGAGACCGATGCGCCTTCGGTGAAGGTGCGCGACACGGCGGAGCGTGACACGCCCGCCCGCTCTGCGACATCCTTCAAAGTGACGGCCATGAACCCCTCCCTGATCGGGATATGACAGACGCTCTGCCCCGGCTTTGTCAATCATTTTTGCAACCGGTTGCAAAAATGATTGACCTGTGCTTTGCTCCGACTCGGGTAGAGGCGGGGAACCGCCCCCTGGATCGATCCGCGGACACTCACCGCAGAACTGGGAGGACGAGAATGAAGACAATCCTGAAAACGATGGCCGTTGCGACCTTGGTTGCCACGGCGCCGCTCATGGCCCTGGCCGAAGGCGAGCGCTATGTGCTCGTCAGCCACGCGCCCGACAGCGACACGTGGTGGAACACGATCAAGAACGGCATCGCGCTTGCGGGCGAGCAGGTGGGCGCCGAGGTCGAGTACCGCAACCCGCCGACCGGCGATATCGCCGACATGGCGCGCATCATCGAGCAGGCGGCGGCCTCCGGCCCCGACGGCATCATCACGACACTCGCCGACTTTGACGTTCTGGCCGGTCCGATCCGGGATGCCGTCGATCAGGGCATCGATGTCATCATCATGAACACCGGCACGCCCGAACAGGCGCGTGAAGTCGGCGCTCTGATGTATGTGGGCCAGCCCGAATACGATGCCGGCTTCGCCGCCGGTCTGCGTGCCAAGGGTGAAGGCGTGACGAAGTTCCTTTGCGTGAACCACGCGATCCAGCAGCCCACCGTGGGCGAGCGCTGCCGCGGCTATGCCGACGGGCTCGGAATCGACCTGGGCGACGCGATGATGGATTCCGGAACGGACCCCGCGGAAATCAAGAACAAGGTCATGGCCTATCTTTCGGCCAACCCCGACGTTGACGGGATCCTGACGCTCGGCCCCGTCTCGGCCGACCCGACCATCGCCGCGCTTCAGGAAAACGGCATGGCCGGCGACATCCACTTCGGCACCTTCGACCTTGGCGAAGAGATCGTGAAGGCGATCAAGGCAGACATCATCAACTGGGGCATCGACCAGCAGCCGTTCCTGCAGGCCTACATGCCCGTCGTGATCCTCGCCAACTGGGATCGATATGGCGTGCTGCCGGGCAACAACATCAACTCCGGCCCCGGCTTCGTGACCAAGGACGGTCTCGCCAAGGTCGAGGAGTTTGCGGGCGAATACCGCTAAGACAAAACTCAAGGCGGGCGGTCGGATTTGACCGCCCGATTTGTATCCGACGTACGGCCAGGAGGAGGGAACATGGCGGATACGGCATCTCTTGACGAAAGAGTTAAGGAAATTTCTTCGCTGCGTAAGGCGCTGATCCGGCCTGAACTGGGCGGCATCGTCGGCACGGTTGCGGTCTTTACACTGTTTGCTCTTTTCGCCTTCGACAGCGGCATGTTCGCCGCTCAGGGCGTGCTGAACTGGTCGCTCGTTTCGGCGCAGTTCATGATCATCGCGGTGGGTGCCTGTCTTCTCATGATCGCGGGAGAGTTCGACCTGTCCGTGGGTTCGATGATCGGCTTTGCCGGCATGATGATCGCGGTGTTCGGCGTGGTGCTGGGCTGGCCGATGTGGATCGCCATTCTCATCACTTTCGCGATCTGCTGCGCACTCGGCGGGCTGAACGGCTGGATCGTGGTGAAGACCGGCCTGCCAAGCTTCATCGTGACGCTCGCGTTCCTCTTCATCCTGCGCGGTTTCACCATCTACATCCCCCAGACGATCGAGCGGAAGACGATCATCGGCGGCATTCGCGATGCGGCCGAGGGCGACTGGCTTGCCCCCATATTCGGCGGGAAGATCGGGCAGGGCCTGTTCCAGTGGATGGGCGATGCCGGGATCATCGAGGTGTTCGAACGCGGATCGCGCGAAGGGCAGCCGGTGGTCGACGGCATCCCGATGCTTGTCATCTGGGCAGTTGCGCTCATCATTTTTGGTCACATCCTTCTGACCCGTACGCGGTTCGGCAACTGGATCTTCGCCTCCGGCGGCGATCCTGAAGCGGCGCGGAACTCGGGTGTGCCGGTGAGCAAGGTGAAGATCCTGATGTTCGTCATGACCGCATTCTGTGCAACCGTTCTGGCGGTTTGTCAGGTGATGGAGTTCGGATCCGCCGGCGCCGATCGGGGCCTTCTGAAGGAGTTCGAGGCGATCATCGCGGTGGTGATCGGCGGCGCGCTTCTGACCGGCGGCTATGGCTCGGTTCTGGGGGCGGCGCTTGGCGCGCTGATCTTCGGGGTCGTGCAACAGGGGTTGTTCTTCGCAGGCGTCGAAAGCTCGCTCTTCCGGGTCTTCCTGGGCGTGATCCTTCTCGCCGCCGTGATCCTGAACACCTACATCCGCCGCATCATCACCGGGGAGCGCTGAGATGAACACGCGAACCACCCACGAACCGATCATCCGGATGAAGAACATCGAAAAGCATTTCGGCAGCGTGATCGCGCTCGCCGGCGTGTCGGTCGATGTCTACCCCGGCGAATGCCACTGCCTTCTGGGCGATAACGGCGCGGGCAAATCCACCTTCATCAAGACGATGTCGGGGGTGCACAAGCCGACGAAGGGCGAGATCTTTTTCGAAGACAAGCCGATGCACTTCAACGATCCGCGGGACGCCATTGCGGCGGGGATCGCCACGGTGCACCAGCATCTCGCCATGATCCCGCTGATGAGCGTCAGCCGGAACTTCTTCATGGGCAACGAGCCGGTGAAGAAAATCGCGGGGCTGAGTTTCTTCGATCACGAGTATGCCAACCGCGTGACGATGGAGGAGATGCGCAAGATGGGCATCAACCTGCGCGGGCCGGACCAGGCGGTGGGCACGCTGTCGGGCGGGGAACGCCAGACGGTGGCCATTGCGCGGGCGGTGCATTTCGGGGCGAAGGTTCTGATCCTCGACGAGCCGACCTCGGCCCTGGGCGTGCGGCAAACCTCGAACGTTTTGGCGACCATCGACAAGGTCAGGAAGCAGGATATCGCGGTCGTCTTCATCACCCACAACGTGCGGCATGCGCTGGCGGTGGGCGACCGGTTCACGGTGCTGAACCGGGGCAAGACGCTCGGCACCGCGCAGCGCGGGCAGATCACGCCGGACGAGCTGCAGGACATGATGGCTGGTGGCCAGGAACTTGCGACGCTGGAAGGCAGCCTGGGCGGCACCGTCTGACGGCACACATCGCGGGCCGGATCAGGTCTCCATCCAGATCGTGACCGGCCCGTCATTCACCAGCGACACGGCCATATCGGCCCCGAAACGCCCCGTTGCGATCGGGATGCCTTGTGCCTGAAGGGCGGCGGCGAAATGTTCATAAAGCCGTTCGCCCTCCTCGGGCGATGCGGCATCGGAAAAGCCGGGGCGGTTCCCGCGCGAGGTGTCGGCGGCCAGCGTGAACTGGCTGACCACGAGGGCCGCGCCCTTCACATCGGTGACGGATCGGTTCATCCGGCCCTCGTCGTCGCGGAAGATCCGGAGTTTCGCGATCTTGGCGGCAAGCTTTTCCGCCTCCGCCTCTCCATCGCCCGCCATGGCGCAGACGAGGATCATGAGCCCGGGCCCGATTTCACCGATCACCGCGCCAGAGACAGTGACGCGCGCCTCGCTCACCCGCTGGACAAGGGCCCTCACGCCAGTTCCTCGGCCCAGGGCGGGTTTGCCCCGGCGCGGCTGACCGTCACCGCCGCCGCCCGCGCGCCAAGCGACAGGGCGTCGGCAATGGTCGTTTCGTCCAACGCATCAAGCGCGGGCTTCGTCAGCGCGCCGGCGGCATGAAGTGCGGCGAGGACGCCCGCGTTGAACGTATCGCCCGCGCCAACCGTATCGGCCACTTTCACGGGGCTCGAGGCGACGAAGGTGCTGCCCGAGGCCGTGACCCCGCGCGCGCCCTTCGCACCTTCGGTGATGCAGACGAGCTTCGGCCCCCGGGCAAGGATCTGCCCCGCCGCCGCGTCGATGTCGCCATCGCCTTCGAGCCAGGCAAGATCCTCGTCGGACAGCTTCACGATATCGGCGAGGCCGATCAGGCGCAGGATGCGGGCGCGGTAGGCCGCTTCGTCCCTGATGAAGGACGGCCGGATGTTCGGGTCGAGCATTATCACCCGCCGCCCTGCCTCGCGTTCCAGAAGCGCGGCATAGGCCGTGGCGCAGGGCTCCACCATCAGCGAGATGCCTCCGAAGAAGCAGGCCGTCACGCTTTCCGGCAGATCCGGCAGATCCGCGGGCGTCAGCATCCGCCCGGCGGTGTTCTCGTCATAGAACGCATAGCGCGCCTGGCCGTCGGTTAGCGTGACGAAGGCCAGCGTCGTCGGGCGGTCGGACCGGTGCGCAAGGCCCGCATCGACCTTGGAGGTCGCAAGCGCCTCTTCCAGAACGCTGCCGAATAGGTCGGTCGACAGCCCGCTGAAAAAGCCCGAGGGCGCCCCCAGCCGCCCAAGCGCGATTGCCGTATTGAAGACCGAGCCGCCGGCATAGGGCGCGAAAGCGGTTTCACCGTCCGCCGTTTCCCGCGGCAGCATGTCGATCAGGGCTTCGCCAGCGTTCAGTATCATCGGTTCTAGGCTCCCTTCGATCGGCAGATTGACGGCTGTCAAGAACGACCCGCCCGTGCCGCGATAGTCTTGCAGGGCCTTTCAACCATTCATCTCAAGAGGTGTCGAGATGGTAGAGAAATCCCATACATCCGGGTTCTGGCCGTCACTTTACGATCCGCTGCGCCATATGGGCGCGCGACTGGCGGAATGGATCGCCCCGGCGGCGGAAGCTTCGGGCAACGACAAGCATTACACGATCAGCGTGGAATTGCCGGGGGTCGCGGAGGAAGACATCGATCTCAGCGTCGAGGACGGCGTCGTGACGCTCAAGGGCGAAAAGAAGACCGAGCGCGAGGAATCGGGAGATACATGGTTCTTCTGCGAACGTCAGTACGGCAGTTTCAGCCGGTCGTTCCGCCTGCCGCCCGATGCCGATCCGAAGGGCGTCAGTGCCGAGTTGAAGGATGGCGTGCTGACCGTTTCGATCGCGAAACGCAGCCAGCAGGCGCCCGAGACCGCGAAAGTGAAGATCGCGCGGGGCTGAACGGATTCAGAACTGCCCGGTCTCGTTCAGGGCGTAGAAATAGCCGAAAAGCGCCGCCACGATCAGCCCGAGCACGACCGCAAAGGCGATCTTCCAGGCGGACCACGGCCGCTCGCCCTGAACGCGCCCGGTGCGGCCGTTCACCACGAAACGGTAGGTTTTCCCGCGGTAGCGGTAGGCGGCCATCCAGACGGGCAGAAGGATGTGCTTGAACGTCACGTCCCTGACCGTCGTTTCGATGTGGTGGATGCGCTGCCGGTCACCGCCGATGTCGAAGACCACATCGCGGCGGATCACCCGATCCATATGCTCCCGCGCGGCGACATAGGCATCGGGAAGTTCGATCTGGTATCCCTCGGCCCGAAAGCCCGCGATGAACTCGGGCTGGTACGGCTCCAGCGCGGCCAGATTCCAGGGCTCCAGCCCATCGGTGAAGCGTTTCGGCAGCGAGCGCGAGGCAAGGACCAGGACGTCGTCGAAAAACCGCGCCACGCGGCCCGAAACCCGGCGCCAGCGCACATGCATCTTCCGGTCCTTGCCCTTGCCCGTGTAATGGACGGTGCCCCGTTCGCCGTGGTACTGGGAAGCGGTGTCGGCATCGAACGTCCAGTAGGGCACATAGATGCCCGACAGGCGGCGGCCCTTCCGCGCATAGGCCTGAAGCCCGTTTGGCGCGAACCACAGGGAACCCAGCCAATCCGTCATCGCCTTTCGCGCGTCGCCTTCATCCAGCGCGAAGGGCAGAAGGCCCTTTGGCTTGATGTGCCGGTGAACGCCTGTATCCGTCACCACCGGTGTCGCGCAGAACGGGCATTCCTTTGCGTGAACCTCTTCGCTGAATTCGACCTGCGCCCCGCAATTGGGACAGGTCAGAACCCGGGTTTCCTCGATCTCCTGCTCCGGCAGGCGCTCGGCTATGGCATCCCGGAAATCAAGCTCGACGATCGTGCCTTGCCAGGGGGCGAGGGCGGAAATCTCCTCTTCATTCCCGCAATGGTCGCAGTGAAGCCGCCCGGTTTCCGGAAGATAGCGCAGGTCTGACCCGCAGGTGTCGCAGGGAAAGCGGTGCTCCTCTGCGGCCGGGGCGGGAAACGGCGGTGCGTCAGCCATCTGTGCCGGGCAGCGCCTTGCGGGTCATGCGCGTCAGCGTTCCGTCCTTCAGGACGTATTGGTGCCAGAGGGCGGCGACGGCATGACCAAGCGCGACGAGCATAAGGGCATTCGCGGCGAGTTCGTGAACCTCACCGAGATCCCGGATCCCGAGATACCAGGTCGTGGCCCCAAGCGCGGGCGCGGCGACCATCAGGACATAGAGAAGGCGGTGGCCCCAAAGCGCCGCAGCCGCCAGCGCGGGCGGCGTGCCCGCGACGGGGCCCGGCGCGCCGGAGGCAAGCCGCACGACGATGCGGATCAGCACCAGCGTGAAGATCGTGCCGCCGATCCATACATGAAGCGTGTTGCCCTCGATCCCGGTGGCACCCGACTGGATGCGCGCGCGCAGGGCATCGTCCATGTCGTCGCCGGTGAAATAGGCGATGACGATCAAGACCGCGATCAGCCAGTGCAGCGCGATCTGCAGACCGGAATATCCCGTGCGCGAGCCGGCCATCGGGCTCAGGCCCCGGGCGGGGGCGGGGGCAGCACCGTGAAGAGTTGGGCGAGCTCGGCCACGTCCTCGGCGCGCATCCAGCCATCCTGGCTCGGCGTCCAGACATAGGTTTCGCGGGTGAGCTTGCCCTCGCTGGCCATGCGCCCGAGTTTCGCTTTCGAGAACGGGCCCGACGTCTCACCGTTTTCGGCGATATGCCAGACATGCTCCACCGGTGGCGGGGGCGGCGGCGGCGCGGCCGCTCCGGCCCCCCAGGGCCCGCGCTGCGCCATCTGCGTGCCGATCGCCATGCCGAGCCCGGCGCCAAGCCCCGCGCCCATCCCGTCGGAGGCCGCGCCGCCCTTGGCGAGCGCCTCGGCGGTGGCGTATTGCGTGTACCGGTTCAGATCGCCCACCACGCCCATCGAGGTCCGCTTGTCGAGCGCTTCTTCCACGGCGGGTGGGAGAGAGATGTTCTCGATATAGAATTCGGGGATCGACAGCCCGTATTCGGCGATGTTGGCCGAAATCGCCTCGGCCACGATCCGCCCCAGATCCTTGGTGTTCGCGGCCATGTCGAGCACCGGAATGCCCGCGCCGGCGATCACGCGGCTGAATTCCTGTACGATGATGTTGCGGATCTGATAGCTGATCTCATCCATCGTGAATTCGCCGTCCGTGCCGACGATTTCGAGAAGGAACTTGGCGGGATCCGCGACTTTCACCGCATAGGTGCCGAAGGCCCGCAGCCGCGTTGGCCCGAATTCCGGGTCGCGCAGGATGATCGGGTTCTTCGTGCCCCATTTCAGATCCGTGAACCGCGTCGTGTTGACGAAGTAGATTTCGGATTTGAAGGGCGAGCGGAACCCGTGATCCCAATGCTGAAGCGTCGTCAGGATCGGCATGTTGTTGGTCTCGAGGAAATAGAGACCGGGGGTGAACACGTCCGCCAGTTGGCCTTCGTGAACGAAGACGGCCGCCTGACCCTCCCGCACTGTCAGTTTCGCGCCGTACTTGATGGCATGCCCCTCGCGCTCGAAGCGCCAGACCATCGTGTCGCGCGTGTCGTCCACCCAGTGGATGACGTCGATGAATTCGCCGGAAAGGAAATCGAAGATGCCCATGGGCTGTCTCCCTGTCAGGTCGTCAAGTTTCGCCGCCCATCCGTTCCGCCGCGATCTGGCGGACGATGGGTTCGGCTTCTTCCGCATCCATCCCTGGCTTCAGCCGCGGATCGTAGAGCATTGCCAGAAGCTCTTCGTCCATCCGGGTCAGCAATGCGAATTCCTCGTCATCGTTGAAGACGGAGGGTCGGGCGAGCGGGCTGTCATTCGACAACCCCATGCCCTGCGCCAGTTCTTCGTGGATGCAGGAGAGGCGGAGAAGATCGGGATGTTCGGCCCGGATCACGGCGACGGCGGTGCGATAGGTGCCGTCGTCTTCAGGATCATAGCCGATGACGAGGCAATAGCTCGACCGGGGCAGGTTCACCACGGTGTTCACCGCCGCCTTGTCGATGGTCGGGATGATGCGGCGAAGCTCGGGGCCCAGTTCGCGGCGGGCATCCTCGTCGACGATGAAGACGTGGAAGTTCGGATTGCCGCCAGCGCCCACCATCCGCACGGGATGATCCGTCACCCGTGAAAGGCGGCTGGCATAGGACATTACCGCCTGACGGTCCTTCGCCTCCTGCTCGGGCGGGATCGCGCCCCCGAAGGTCAGCGACATCCGGATCGGCTCTGCCCAGCGGTGCAGCTTGCTGGCCGTGGCCTTGGCCACGATGTGACCGCCGAGATTGGTGTATTCCTCGTACAGCGCGATCCGCTTGAACGTTTCTGCCAGCTGCGCAGCGGTGTAGGGCGTATCGCGCCCGCCACCGTCGGTGCGCAGAAGACCCTGCGCGACGAGGCTTTGCTGAACCCGGCCATAATAGTACTTCATACGCTGGCTTTCGCGCGACGCGACGACCGGCGGGGAAGGAAGCTGTGCAGCGCGATCCTGCAGGGCGCCCGACGGGGGAACCGTCGACCCCATGCAGCCCGAAAGCGCCGCTGCCACGAACGTGGCGAAAAGGCCGGTGCCGGCCCTCACGCTTCGGGCACGCTGGTGCCGGCGTTGGCACCCACCTTGTTGGCCCGGGATTTCGCCGCAGCCAGCGTTTCCTTCAGGTCATGCTCCATCTGCCGCAGATCCTCTTCCGCCTGCGCCCGCTTTGCCTTGCCTTCGTCGGCGATGGCAAGGCTTTCCTCGATCGTGGCGATCAATTCGGCATTGGCCGCCTTCACGGCCTCGATGTCGAAGACGCCGCGCTCCATTTCCTCGCGCACCGTGCGGTTGGCTTCGCGCAGGTTCTTGGCATTCGCGGTCAGAAGCTCGTTCGTCAGGTCATTGGCCTCGCGCACCGCCACGGCGGCCTCGCCGGAACGCTGGATCGTCACCGCCTGCGCAAGCTGGGTTTCCCAGAGAGGCACGGTGTTCACGAGGGTCGAGTTGATCTTCGTCACCAGCGACTTGTCGTTCTCCTGCACCAGCCGGATCGAGGGGAGCGACTGCATCGTCACCTGGCGCGTGAGCTTCAGGTCATGCACCCGGCGCTCCAGGTCATCGCGGGCGGCGCGCAGGTCGCGCAGTTCCTGCGCTTTCATGACGGCCTGTTCTTCCGGCGCGGCCTCCACCTCGGTTTCCTTGTGGGGAATGTCGTTCGTGTCGAGCCGGTTGAGCTTTTCTTCCCCCGCCGCGATGTAGAGCGCGAGTTCGTCGTAGAAGCCAAGCGTCTTGTCATAAAGGACGTCGAGCGACTTGATGTCCTTCAGAAGCTTGTGCTCGTGGCTCAGGAGGTTGTCGGTGATCTTGTCGATCTGGCCCTGAACCTCTTCGAAGCGCGCGGCGAACTTCGCCATGGGCGCGGCCTTGCCGGTCAGCCATTCCCACCAGCTTCGCTTCCGGCGCACATCGAGTTCCGAGACGGAAAAACCCCGGATCGTCGATACGATCTCGCGCAAGGAGTCGCCGGCGGGCCCCACATCCTTGTTGCGCACATCCTGCAGCATGGATTGCGAGATTTCCTGAAGTTCGGCCTGGGCCGACGAGCCGAACATCACGATCGACTGGGTGTTCGTCATATCCAGTTCGTCGATGCGCTTTTCGATCTCGGCGGCGACGGGGGCCTCGGCGCTGGAAAAGGGCACGACCTCCTGCTGGGGTTCGGGCAGCGTTACCGCGGTCACTTCCTGGACGATCGCGCCGGCTTCGGCGGCCTTTTCCCTGACAGTCTGTGTGCTCATTTACATTCTCCCTTTTCCGGGTTCCCTGGGTCTATCTATTCGGCGCGAATGCCGTCACGTTCAAGACGTTCGCGCAGGACGTCGATCTCGATATCGAGGTCTGTCCGGTCGTCCAGCAGCATCCTGCCCGTCTTGGCGGCAAAGCTGCGTTCGAGATCGTCAAGCAGGCCCTCGAAGCGCGCGCGTGCCTCCTCGTCGGGTTTGCGCGACCAGATCTCAGCGAATTTCCGGGCGGCATCCCGCGCGCCCAGAAGGTAGACGCCGAGGTACTTGCGCGCGCTCGTCAGATCGCGGGGGTCGTTTTCGACGGTCCG
Organism: Ovoidimarina sediminis; assembly: GCF_032586175.1. Lineage (NCBI taxonomy): Bacteria > Pseudomonadati > Pseudomonadota > Alphaproteobacteria > Rhodobacterales > Roseobacteraceae > Ovoidimarina > Ovoidimarina sediminis. Next base: position 79,689 of record NZ_JAWHTE010000016.1, on the reverse strand, counting down.
CGCCATCTCGCGCGCCGTTTCCGCGAACCGGTCGACCCGGTCGGTCAACTGGCGCAGGCCCAGGGGCCGGATCGCCGCGCGCATGTCGTCGAGGTGGCGGCCGGCCTCGTCCACCACCTTGGCGACTCGGTCGGACTGGTGCAGGTCGATCTCTTCGGAAAGCTTGTCCGTCATCGGATCGGGCCCGAAGGCGAAGGCGTGAAGCGCTGTGCCCAGGACGGCATAGATGATCGGGTTGACGAGGCTGCCCTCGGGCGAGAACCCGGCCAGAAACAGCCCGGCGCCGGTAAGCGCGCTGGCGAACAGCTTACGCGGGATCGCCGGCCGCCGTGCGGCCTTCTTGGCGTGGTAGGCGTCTTCGGCCCGGATGCCTTCGCGCGTCAGCCAGGCCGCGAGCATCAGCGTCGCGAAAGCCGCAAGCCCAAAAGCAAGCCCGACAGGCTCGCGCCAGAAGGCGGCGATCGCAAAGACGAACGGGAGGACGAAAAGAAAATTCACCCGCGCGCCCATGCGGGTCGGGCCGGCGCCGGTTTCGGGCCGCGAGGCGCCCGTGCCTGCCGCGCCGGGGCTGTATTTCCCGCCATAGCGCTGGGCCATCAGCCCGCCCCCTGGAAGGCAACGTAAAGGACAAGCGCCACAAGAAGCGCGAAGGCCGTCTTCTGCACGCCCGTCGCGCGATGCGCAGGCACCTGGGCCGCGTCGGGGCCCTGAAGGACGCGCCGCAGCCCGGCCAGCACGACGACAGCCGCAACGACCAGGACCGCGACGAGAATGACTGCGAGGGCTAGTCGCTGCATGATGTCTCCACCGTCACCATCACTTTAACATATAGGCCAATCCCAGCCGCGCCACCACAGGGCACACGCCCTGCGGGGAACACCCGGAAACACGGCCTAACGCTTTGGCTTCGGATGGTTTTTCGGCTTTCGCGGGGCGCCCTGGCCGGATTTTCCCCGTACCGGGCCCTTCGGTTTCGGGCGCTCCATCCCGAGTTGGTCGGCAAGAATCCGCGGCGCGACCTCGGACACCGCGCCGGCGGCGAGATCGCCCAGGCGGAACGGGCCATAGCTGATCCGGATCAGCCGGTTCACCTTGAGTCCGACCGCTTCCATCGCGCGCCGGATCTCGCGGTTCTTGCCCTCGCGCAGCGCGACGGTCACCCAGGCATTCGCGCCTTGCTGCCGGTCGAGCGTCACCTGCATCGGCTGAAAGCGTTCGCCGTCCACCGTCAGGCCCGCGCGCAGCGGCGCGAAAGTGTCGTCATCCGGCGTGCCGTTCACCCGCACCCGGTATTTCCGCACCCATCCGGTCGAGGGCAGTTCAAGCCGGCGCTTGATCCCCCCGTCATTCGTCAGAAGAAGCAGGCCCTCGGAATTGAGGTCGAGCCGACCGACACTCACCACGCGCGGCATCTCCGCCGGCAGGTCGTCGAAAATCGTGGGCCGGCCCTTTTCGTCCTGCGTCGTCGTCACCCGGCCCTGGGGCTTGTGGTAGAGCCAAAGCCGCGGCGGCTCCGGTGTGCCCACCGGTTTGCCGTCCACCGTGATCTTGTCTTTCGGCCCGACATTCAGGGCCGGGCTGTCGATCGGGGCGCCGTTCACCGTCACGCGGCCCTCGGCGATCATGCGCTCGGCTTCCCGGCGCGAGGCGATGCCGGCGCGGGCCAGAACCTTTGCGATGCGGTCACCCGGGGGCGGTTTGGGGGTGGTATCGGCCATGGGGCGCACATAACCGCTTCGGTGCGGCCTGTGAAGCGGAACCGGTGCGATGCTTGACGGGCAGGGGGCAGAGAGGCGATGTCGGGCCAATGGCGTTTCAGGATCATATGGGCCGCGCGCTGCAAGAGGCCGAGGCTGCCGCAAAGCGCGGCGAAGTTCCGGTGGGGGCCGTCGTCGTCGCACCGGACGGGCGGATCGTGGCGGCGGATGGCAACCGCACGCGGGAACTGAGCGATCCGACGGCCCATGCCGAGATCCTGGCCCTGCGCGCCGCCTGCGCGGCGGCCGGGTCGGAGCGGCTGCCGGGACATGCGCTTTACGTCACGCTCGAACCTTGCGCCATGTGCGCCGCCGCGATCGCCGCGGCACGGATCGCGCGGCTGGTCTACGGGGCGGAGGATCCGAAATCCGGCGGTGTGGCGCACGGGGCGCGGGTCTTCACCCACTCCCAGACGCATCACGTGCCGGAAGTGATCGACGGGATCGGGGCAGGGGACGCGGCGGATCTTCTGAAGACATTTTTCGCAAGGCGTCGCGCGTCCGGCGAATAGGGACGGCCCGAAGGCCGCCCCGATCTTCATCAAAATCTTGCCTTCGGGCCTCGATCGGCCGTCTGGCAAGCTTCCATGGCCGCATTTCCGGCCGATCACGAACGCGCGAAGAAACGCGTGGTCACCATGTCTGGCCAACGTAACGTGCAGATGACCCGCGCCAGTGACGCTCAGGCCGCTTCGGCGGGGTTCGCCTCAGGAAACATGCGGTCGTCGCCCGTCTCCTCTCGTTTCGCGGCGCGGGCGATGATCTCTTCTCGTGCCTGGCAGGCGATGTCCCACGATGTGTTCGGATCCGCGCAAGGCAGGCAGAACCAGACGTCCTTGCCGAAAACATCCTGATCCGCCACGCGCACCTTCACCTTGTCGAGATCGCCAAGTTCTTCCTGGTCCAGGCCCTCGATCACCTCATCGAAGACCGTGCGCAGCTCTTCCACGTCGGCCCCGTGCGCCATCTTGATCTTGATGATGCGAAGCATCTCGGGCTCCTGCATCGTCCAGTTCTCGAACGCCTCCGACACGAAATCCTCGACGGGAACGACAAGGCGCGTCCCGTCCCAGTCCCGCAACTGGACGAAGGTGAAGTTGATCCGTTCCACATGGCAGAGATGATCCTTGTAGACGATGCGGTCCCCGATCCGGGCAGACTGGTTCAGCGCGATCTGAAGCGACGACATGATGTTGCCCAGCACCCGGCGCGCCGCGAAGGCGAGGATCAGGGTCAGTGCCCCGGCGGTGCCGAGAATGGACAGGCCGAGGTTTTGCAAGAGGTTCGATGTCGTCAGAACGGTTCCGGCGCCGATCGCCACCGCGATCACGATCAATGCGCGCCGCGCGGCGGCAACCTTCGTCGCGACCGAGCGCTTGGTGCGCTCGGCGTTGCCGCTAAGGTCGGTGCCGTCGAAATCGACCAGCCGGTCGAGCAGCACGTCGATCGCATTGACGAAGAGCCACAGAACAGAGGCAGTGATGCCGATGGCGATCAGCGGGTCGAGCGCGGCGTCGATCCGCCCCGAGAAGACGAACAGCGTGGATGAGGCGACCGATACGATCGCGGTGACCGCCCCGAAGATCGCCGGCCCCCGCGTCGCTCTCAGGATCTCGGACACGACGCCGCGGTCGCTGACACGTGCGGCGGCGTCGAGGCCCCAGCGCACGACAAGCCCGATCAGAACCGCGACGGCGATGAGGATGGGCATGGCGAACCATTCCCATCGCATCAGTCCCAGCGCTGCATCCTTGCGCAGCCAGCCCGGAAGCGCGGCCTCGAATTGAGACGGCCCGTAGCGGGCGTAGAGCGGTTCAATCGCGTCGACTGTCTGACGGGAAAAACCCAGACGGGCGCTCCGTTCTCGGGCTGAAGGCGGTTGAGCCGAAGTGCCGCGGGATAGTCGCCAAGATCGAGCGTCCAGAGCAGGATCGATTTGCGCGCCATCTCGGCGGTGGCGGAACGGTCGCTTGCGCGGGCGTCCAGCGCATCGGGCCGGTCAAGCAGATCCGTCCAGTCCACCACCGTCTTGCGGCGGATCACCGTGGTCAGCTTGCTGGCCAGTTCCGCGCCGATCTCTGCCTGAAGACCGGGCGGCAAGCCATTGAGATTCATAAGGTGGGCCGCCTCTGCCCACATTCCCGTACGCTCGGCTGTGATCAGCGACTGCATCGTCGCGCGCGGGGTGGAGCGATCGATCCAGTCAGGCGGTTCCGGAAGACCGGAATTCAGCGTTTCGACCTGGTACGCGACGCTGTCATCGGAGCTTTGCGCATGGACGGGCCCGGGTGCGGCGAGGACAGCCGGGATCAGAAGAAGGGCGGCGATGTACCGTATCAGGTGCCAGAAATTCAGTCGATGCATACGCGATAACGCGCAGGCCGCTTCGCGGTTCCCCGAATACCCCCGAACGAGGGTGCGGATGGCGGATTACATGAAGCCGAGTTCCAGCCGCGCTTCGTCCGACATCATATCCATCCCCCAGGGCGGATCCCAGGTGATCTCGACATTCACCGTGCGCACGCCGGGAAGCGGTTCGATGGCTTCGGCAACCCAGCCGGGCATCTCGCCCGCAACGGGACAGCCCGGCGCCGTCAGGGTCATCACCACGTTCACGTCCGCCTCGCCCGAGATGTCGATCGTGTAGACGAGGCCAAGATCGTAGATATTGACCGGAATTTCCGGGTCAAACACCGTCCGGCAGGCTTCAACCACCGTGTCGTAAAGCGGATGGTCGGTGGTCGACGGGCGGATCAGGGGCGCGCCTTCCATCATTTCCTTCGGTTCTACAGTCATTTGCTCGGTGCCGTGGATGAAACTTGACCAAACATATAAGGAATGCGCTCCGGGGCGTCCACCCTGGCGGATAACGTGCCGCAGGCGCTTGCGCCCCGGGGGAGAAGCGGCGTAGGAGCGCGGCCATGACGGAGTTCAGCTTCACGCTCAAGGCCACGGACGGGCAGGCGCGCACAGGTGTGATCCACACACCGCGGGGCGAGGTGCGCACGCCCGCCTTCATGCCGGTGGGCACCGCGGCGACGGTCAAGGCGATGCGGCCCGAAAGCGTGCGCGAGACCGGGGCCGATATCCTGTTGGGCAACACCTATCACCTGATGCTGCGCCCGGGGGCGGAGCGGATTGCGCGGCTCGGCGGCCTGCACCGCTTCATGAACTGGGAGCGGCCGATCCTGACGGATTCGGGCGGCTTCCAGGTGATGAGCCTGGCCGAGTTGCGGAAGCTCACCGAGGACGGGGTGACCTTCCGAAGCCATATCGACGGCTCCCGCCACACCCTGACGCCGGAACGGTCGATGGAAATTCAGCGGCTCCTCGGCTCCGATATCGTCATGGCCTTCGATGAATGCCCGGCCCTTCCGGCGGATCGGGCCCGGATCGAAGACAGCATGCGGCTCTCGATGCGATGGGCCGCGCGCTCGCGCGAGGCGTTCGGCGACCGGCCGGGGCATGCGCTGTTCGGCATCCAGCAGGGCGGGCTTGAACGGGATCTGAGGGCCGACTCCGCCGCGGCGCTGACCAACATAGGGTTCGACGGTTACGCGGTGGGCGGGCTCGCCGTGGGCGAGGGGCAGGAGGCGATGTTCGCCTGCCTCGACTATGCGCCCGGCATGCTGCCCGCCGACAAGCCTCGCTACCTGATGGGCGTGGGCAAGCCCGACGATATCGTGGGCGCGGTGAAGCGGGGGATCGACATGATGGATTGCGTTCTGCCGTCCCGGTCGGGCCGGACGGGGCAGGCCTTCACACGCCGCGGTGTCGTCAATATCAAGAACGCGCGCCACGCGGACGATCCGAGGCCGCTTGACGAGGCCTGCGGATGTCCGGCCTGCCGCGGCTACAGCCGGGCCTATCTCCACCATGTGTTCCGGGCCGGGGAAATCCTGTCATCGATGCTCCTGACATGGCACAACCTTCATTATTATCAGGAGCTTATGGAGGGTATGCGCCAGGCGATCGCCGCAGGAAGCTTCGATGCCTGGGAAGCCGGATTTCACGCCGGACGGTCAGAGGGCGATATCCCGCCTCTCTAGCCCGGCGGCGGATCCGCGAACGAGATGCTCAGGTGCGTGCGGCCTGGTAGGCAAGCGAATGTTCATCGACCCAGTCGAACACCTGGCCCAAGGCCTCCGCCGCGACAGAACCCTGAGCGCGCGCCATAGGAAGCGCGGCAAGCAGAAGGCCGGCACCGCCCACGACGAGCGTGGCCGACAGGATCGGGGACTGGATGAGCGTGTGAGCGAAGCCCGGCATCGTCAGTGCCCCCAAGCCCACCACAAGCCGCATTACTGCAACGGCATCGGCCAGATGCCGCAGGCCGGGCAGGAAGTACGTTGTCAGGCAGGCAGTGAAGAAGACGGCGATCGCATAGGACGCGCCTGCAAAGAGCATGATGGGCACATTCAGCCCACCGACGGTCACAAGGCTGCCGGGAGCATGGGCGTAAAGCGCGGCACCACCGATGAATGAAAGCACTGATAACATTGCGAGGCGCCGACGCTCGCGCTGCAGATATTTTATTATGGGGTCCACTCGATGCCCTCAATTACCATAAATCTAGCGGTCGTGGGGAACTAGGCAACAAGATTTTGGCAATACTTTGCCGACTGTGTGGCAGAAGCATTGAGAAAAGAGTAAAAATGCCACGGTTTTGCCCGTGTTCCGGCGCCTGGCGTCAGGCCAGCGCCTCCAGCGTCCGTGCCTCGTGACGTTTCAGGCTCGGATGACCATGGCTGGGTGCATCCAAGGCGACCGGAACCCGCGCCACCTCGCGCCGTGCAAGCGGATCGAGCGTGGCAAGCCCCACAGGCCCCGGCTCGAAGCTTTCCGACACAAGCCCCGACGTTGTGACCAGTCGATGGCTGTCGAACATCAGGTGCACGTAGGACACGCCGTCTTCGGGCTGGCCTTGCGTGATCCCCGGTCGATGAAGAAGGTGTTTCGCCGCCACAAGCGCCTGCGGCTGGCCCAGCGCCAGCTCCAGCGCCCAGCCTGACACCTGGATCCGGTGATTGGCCGAAATGGTCACCGGGGCAGACGGCACGCCTGGCGCGATGGCGCCCGCCGCGATGGTGATCGGCCGCAGCATCGGTGCCGTATCCATTTCGGCCGCCGTCACCTTGCGCTTGCCCACCCAGCGGACCGCGCGGGGCCCAAGATCGGTCATCACGATATCGCCGGGCGCGATCTCTTCGACGGGGCGGGGGCCCATGGGCGTATCGATCCCGGTTCCCGAGGCAAAACATATTGCGACCGGCGGCGGCGTTTCGTTGACATTCTCAAGCTGGATCGAACCGTTCGGAAAGCCTTCCATCGTCGCGACGGAAACCATCTGATCCGTGAGGAAGTAATACCGCTGCCCGGTGCTGTCGTCGGTGATGACGAGCACCTCTTCACCGCGGAGATCCAAGCCGTTGATGTCGCTGTATTTTCCGGTTAACGGAAGCGTGCCGGTGAATTCGACCGTGAAGGTCGTTTCAACCCCGTCGACGTAAAGGATCGTATCCGGATCGGAAGCCCCGTCATTGTAATCCAGAAGAACATCGCCCCCGTCCGCCGCCTCGAATCGCAATTCGGTGACCGGAACGGTGATGGTGTTCTGCGAGTTGACCGCGCCGTTGTTGGCGGTCGAACTGTCGCCGCGGGCATAGAAGGTAAACGATGTCGGCATGTGATTTTCTGCTCGATGCCATGTGTTTTGACCAACATGTGTGGAGAATTGCGGCGAATTTGGGGCCACTGGCGCGGGCGTGGCGAAAAAAACGGAACCCGTGCACTAGCGCCTTGCAGGCCGCCCCGGTGCGGGGCAGAGTTCACCGCAGAATGAACAGGCGTGGCGCTTGGGTTGAACGGAGGCAGAACAGCCCCATCTCTAAGAGCCAAGACGTGGGGATGCAAAAGGCTGCCGCGAAGCGGGGCCGGGGCCATCCTGCCAAGAACAAGGACTTTCCATGACCGAGCACACAACCCAAAGTTTTCCGGTCCTTCCACTGCGCGACATCGTGGTCTTTCCGCACATGATCGTCCCGCTCTTCGTGGGACGCGATCGTTCCGTCCGCGCCCTCGAGGCGGTGATGGCGGATGACAAGCAGATCCTGTTGTCGAGCCAGATGGATCCCTCCGTCGACGAGCCGACCGCCGACGGCATCTATCGCGCCGGCGTTCTCGCCAACGTGCTTCAGCTCCTGAAGCTGCCCGATGGTACCGTGAAGGTGCTGGTCGAGGGTCGCGCGCGCGTGCGCATCACCGAATTCGTCGAGAACGAGGCTTTCTTCGAAGCCCGTGCCGAGCTTCTGGAAGAGGCGCTTGGAGATGTCGATACGGTCGAGGCGCTGATCCGGTCGGTGGCCGACGAATTCCAGCGCTACGCCAAGGTGAAGAAGAACATCCCCGAAGAGGCGCTCGTCGCCGTCTCGGAAACGCGCGAGCCCGACAAGCTCGCCGATCTCGTAGCGGGCCATCTGGGCGTCGAGGTGGAACAGAAGCAGGAGCTTCTGGAAACCCTGACCGTCGCGGAGCGGCTTGAGAAGGTCTATGGCCTGATGCAGGGCGAGATGAGCGTTCTGCAGGTCGAGAAGAAGATCAAGACGCGCGTCAAATCCCAGATGGAGCGTACCCAGCGCGAGTACTATCTGAATGAGCAGATGAAGGCCATTCAGAAGGAACTTGGCGACGGCGAGGACGGCTCGAACGAGATCGCCGAACTCGAGGAAAAGATCGAGGCTACGAAGCTTTCGAAAGAGGCCCGCGAAAAGGCGGATGCCGAACTGAAGAAGCTGAAGAACATGTCGCCCATGTCGGCCGAGGCCACGGTGGTGCGCAACTACCTTGACTGGATCCTGGCAATTCCGTGGGGCGTGAAATCCCGCGTGAAGAAAGATCTGGGCCGGGCTGAGAAGATCCTCGACGACGATCACTACGGCCTCGAGAAGGTCAAGGAACGGATCGTCGAGTATCTGGCGGTCCAGCAGCGCTCGAAAAAGCTGAAGGGCCCGATCCTCTGCCTCGTCGGCCCGCCCGGCGTGGGTAAGACGAGCCTCGGCAAGTCGGTCGCGAAGGCCACGGGGCGCGAATTCATTCGCATCTCGCTGGGCGGCGTACGCGATGAAAGCGAGATCCGGGGCCACCGGCGGACGTATATCGGCTCCATGCCAGGCAAGATCATCCAGGCGCTGAAGAAGGCGAAGACGACGAACCCGCTGATCCTCCTCGATGAGATCGACAAGATGGGCCAGGATTTCCGGGGCGATCCGGCGAGCGCCATGCTCGAGGTGCTCGATCCCGAGCAGAACAACACTTTCGTCGATCATTATCTTGAGGTCGAATACGACCTGTCGAACGTGATGTTCCTGACCACGGCGAACTCCTACAACATGCCGGGCCCGCTTCTGGACCGGATGGAGATCATTCCGCTCGCCGGCTACACCGAGGACGAGAAGGCCGAGATCGCCAAGCAGCACCTGATCGCCAAGCAGGTGAAGAACCACGGGCTGAAACCGTCCGAGTTCGAGCTGACCGACGACGCGCTGCAGGAAATCATCCGCACCTATACCCGTGAGGCGGGGGTGCGGAACCTCGAACGCGAAATCGCGAAGCTCGCCCGTAAGGCGGTGACGAAGCTCGTGAAGAAAGAGACCGACAAGGTCACCGTCACTCCGGACGTTCTGGAAGAGTTCCTTGGCGTGAAGAAGTTCCGCTATGGCCTTGCGGAGAAAGAGGATCAGGTCGGTGTCGTCACCGGTCTGGCCTGGACATCCGTGGGTGGCGATCTTCTTTCGATCGAGGCGTTGCGCCTGCCCGGCAAGGGCCGGATGAAGACCACCGGCAAGCTGGGCGACGTGATGAAGGAATCGATCGACGCGGCCTCAAGCTTCGTGCGTTCGATCGCGCCGTCGATCGGGGTGAAGCCGCCGAAGTTCGACACGATGGATATTCACGTCCACGTGCCCGAAGGCGCGACACCGAAGGACGGCCCGTCGGCAGGCGTCGCGATGGTGACGTCGATCGTCTCCGTTCTGACGCAGATCCCGGTCAAGAAAGACATCGCGATGACGGGCGAGGTTACCTTGCGCGGCAATGTCCTGGCGATCGGGGGCCTGAAGGAAAAGCTTCTGGCGGCCCTGCGCGGCGGCATCAAAACGGTGCTGATCCCGGAGGAAAACGCCAAGGATCTGCCGGAAATCCCGGACAACGTGAAGGACGGGCTGAAGATCATCCCGGTCTCGCACGTGTCGGAGGTTCTGAAGCACGCCCTTGTCCGCGAACCCGAGCCCATCGAATGGGACGAGGCGGCCGAGGAAGCGGCGGCCGCGGCCCGCGCGGCGGACGTGGCCAAGGACGATGGCACGCAGACCGTGACGCATTAAGCGCGGATGCCAAGCCACTGAAAAAACGGCGCCTTAGGGCGCCGTTTTGCTGTTCGGAGGGGGCCTTAGCCCGTCTCACCATGAACCACGATGGTGAAGCCTTCGTCGGGCGACGGCGGCACGAAGTTGCGGGAAAAGCGGTGAAACAGATCCTCGGTCACCGCAAAGGCGTGCGTGCCCTCCGCATTCCGTTTCCGAAGCCGCGCGAGGCACAGATCATCGGGAAGGTCGAACAGGTGAAGCTCGTGCGCGGCCCCCGTAAGATCCAGGATCTTCCGCATCCATTTTCGTGTCTCGGGCGTGTTCGCCGGGAAATCGAGCACCACCGAAACCCCCGCATTCAGAAGCGCCGCGACATGCGGCCCCATGATCTGCCGAAGCTTCGCCGAACAGCGGACATAGTCGGCGCCGGTCGACATCTGATCCGTAAAAAGCGTGCTCAGCCATGCGTCTTCCGAGATCAGAACCGTGCCCTCGCGACGCGCAAGCTTTGCGGCGAGGGTGGATTTGCCGGATGCGATTTTCCCGCACAGCATGTGCAGGGTCGGGGGGGTGACTGTCATGAGGAAAGACCCGGAGTGGCGCATTTCGCGCGGTTGAACACAAGGGAATGGTCGCCCGGCCCGACGTGTCAGGCCGGGGTGCTAATTCGCCTCTGGCAGCGTGCGGCGCGGGATCTGGCGACATGGGTCATGCCCGTCTGCTGGCACATCCGGGCCCCCGGTGTCCAGCCCGGCAGGGCCTCACGCGATCTTTGAAGTGACAGGGCCGGGCCGGCGGAGGATGATGGGCCATCCGCACCGATCGAAAGCCCCGCCCATGCGCCCCATCCTCGCCCTTCTGCTTCTTGCCGCCGCCATGCCCGCCGCCGCCCAGAACGGGCCGCCGCCCTTCGCGAGCTTCGCCGGTGCAAGCGCTCCGGTCCTCGGCGATCCGCATGACCTGACCTTCGGGCCGGACGGCAACCTCTACATCGCCGACAAGCTCAATGACCGCGTCGTGCTGATGGATCCCGAGACGCTGGAAATCATCGGCTCCATCGGTGATGGCGCGCTGTCGCAGGCCCGCGATGTCTCTTTCGGGCCCGACGGGCGGCTTTACGTCGCCGCCACGGGGCTGAGCGGCGTCGTGGTCTATGACATGACGGAAAACCGCCCGGTCAGCGAAGGCATGCTCGGCCCGTTCCCCAACACCGAAGGCGCGCTCGCCCATTCGAACGGGCGGCTTTATGTCATGGCCTCCGGCACGGGCCAGCTTTTCGCCGTCGAGGGCGACAGTGTCGTGGCCACCGCCGACGGGTTCTTCGGCGCGCATGACGTGGAAGAGGCGCCTGACGGCTCGATCTGGGTCGCCGACAATCGCGCCCGCCGCCTCGTCCGGCTCGATCAGGATCTGAACGAGCTTCAGGTGCTGGCCGCGCTGGAATACCGCTTTCAGGGCCCGCGCTACATGACGATCGATCCCGACGGCCTTCTGATCGTGGCCGATCAGGAGGCGCACCGGGTGCTCAAGATCGATCCGTTTTCCGGCGCGCTTCTGGGCGCGATAGGCTCCGGCACCCCGGGGGAAGGGCCGAACCTTCTCGACGATCCCGAAGGCGTGACGATGCGCGGCAACGCCTTCTACATCTCGGACAGTGACAACAACCGGATCGTGAAATACATCGTCGTCACCAATTGAAAACGCGGCCCGCGGGGCCTTGCGAAGCGCATCGCTTGGCGGTAAGAGACCGGGCCTCGGGGGCGATTAGCTCAGTGGTAGAGCGCTTCGTTCACATCGAAGATGTCGGCAGTTCGAATCTGTCATCGCCCACCAGTCACACCGCAAACGCGCCCCTCTCAACGGGGCGCGTTTTCGTTTGTGCAGGGCGCGCGCCGGGCATCGAGCGCATCGGCGCGCCGCATTGCCTCGACTTCCGCCTCCACCGCCCGGCACAGCGCGCCGCAGGCCCGCTCGGGCGCGAAAATCGCCAGAAGGGATCTCACGCCTACCATGGCGTCACATCCTTCCGGATCAGGGGGCGCGGCGGCAGGCCAAGGTCACGGGCGCGGTGCGGGTCGGACAGCGCGGCCTCGAGCGCGGCCTGCCCGCGCCGATTTTCCCGAAGCCGCTCGAGCGCGTGGGCGAGATCGTGAAGGGGATGTGCCATGGAAACCTCCTTTGAGTGGCGAATCGTATAGTCAGACGCTAGTTCCTCAAGTGAACTTGAGGTAAAGAGGAAATCTCCCGATGCCCAAACCGAATGATCTGAGTGTCGGCGCCTTCGCCGACCGCGCGGGCGTGCCCGTCTCGACCATCCACTATTACGAAGCCGAGGGGCTGATCGAAAGCTGGCGCACCCCGGCCAATCACCGCCGCTACGACCGCCGAGAGTTGCGCAGGGTGGCGATCGCCCGCGTGGCGCAATCGGTCGGTGTGTCTCTGGCGGAGGTGAAGGCGGTGCTCGACCGGATCCCGCGCGGCAAGCCTGTGAGCGCCGATGACTGGGCCCGCGCCGCGGCACCCTGGGCGGCGCTTCTGGACGAACGCATCACCCTTCTCACCCGCCTGCGCGAGCAGATGGGGTTCTGCATCGGCTGCGGCTGCCTTTCGCTTGAAAGCTGCCCTCTCTACAACCCCGGCGACAGGCTCGGCGACAGGGGCCCTGGCGCCCGCCGCTGGACAGGCACGGCAGAGGAACGCGCCACACCGCCCGGCTGAGGCTTGCACAGGCGCGAAACCCGCGCTATCCCGCGCGCAGTCGGGCGATTAGCTCAGTTGGTAGAGCGCCTCGTTTACACCGAGGATGTCGGGAGTTCGAGTCTCTCATCGCCCACCAGGTTTCCTGATCGAAAGTTTGGAGAGCAGCCATGCTTGATTGCAAGGCAGCTGCACCACTAGTCTCTGAACAGTTGTTTTTCTACATTTCGACGGAGATTACCCTGACACCGGACTTTAACACCGCCCGTCACATTGCCGAGGCCCATTGCGCCGCATGGACCAATCGCGATCCCAATGCCGTTTCCTTGCGGTATGCAGAGCAAACGACCATGGGTATGAACGGGGGAGAACCCTTGGTCGGCCGGGCCGAGATTGCGGCGATGGCCGCTGGCTTCATGGCGGATTTTCCCGACCTTGTCCTGACGCTCGACTCGATCCTGGTTGCCGACCACCACATGGTCTACGCGTGGACATTTGACGGTCACCACAAAGAGACGAAACGCCATGTGCGCTTCTCGGGCTGGGAGGAGTGGGATCTCGATGACAATCTGAAAGTCACCAAATCCCTCGGTTGGTATGACGCTGCGGATTACGAGCGGCAGGTTGCTGGAGATTGAGCGTTTTCGGAACAAACCCGAGGCCGATTCGCGCCGTCATCTACGGCGTCGGCGAAATGGGATCGATTGTCACGCGGCTCTTGCTTGATCGCGGAGTGGAGATCGTCGGGGCAATCGGTCGGAGTGAGACGAAAGTTGGCCGGGACCTGGGGATCGTTGCGGGTATTGAACGCCCTTTGGGCGTGACCGTCGAGGCAAATGCGAAAGCGGTTCTGGGCCGGGATGCGGATATCGCGGTTGTCTGTGTCGGCAGTTACCTCGAAACGATGCTGCCGCATTTCATGACCTGTCTGGAAGCCGGTGTGAATGTTGTCACCATCGAGGAAGAGACGGTGTTCCCCTGGACGAGCGCGCCGGAGCAGGCCGAGATGCTTGATGCAGCGGCAAAGGCCCATGGTGTGACGCTGGCTGCTTCGGGCGCGCAGGATGTCTTTTGGCTGAACCTCGTTACGACGCTTATGGGGGCGTCGCATCGGATCGAGCGTGTCGTGGGGCGTTCGGTCTGGAACGTGGACGACTATGGCCCCGAAGTCGCGAACCATCTTCGGATCGGTATGCCGCGCGCGGAGTTCGAGGACTACGTTGCCGAGAGCGGCTGGCCCGAATTCGTGGCACGCCAGACGCTGGAGGCTATGGTCGCGCGCCTTGGTCTTACGGTCGAAAGGGTGACCTCCACGGTAAGCCCCATTGTACTGGATACGCCGATTGCTTGCCGTGCTCTGGGAAAGGATGTGCCGCCCGATGCATTGATCGGAACAGTTGATACGACTGTGCTGACGACGGCGGAGGGACCCACGTTCGAGTTCAGCATGGAGGGCCGGATTCACCGTGAGGGCGAGACCGACAGCAATAAGTGGCAGGTGTTCGGAGAGCCCGATCTGCATCTGAGGAACGACCGGGTTCCGACGCGGTTCATAACCTGCTCGACCGTGGTGAACAGAATTCCCGATGTCATTGATGCGCCTCCCGGGCTTATGTCCTTGGACAAGCTTGGTCCGCCTGGTTATCAGCATGAAATGACGACGCGTTGAGGGTGCCCCGGTACCTGCGGCCCTGACAGCGCAATCCACATATTCCTTGACAGAATCATAACCGAGGCGCAGGGACCGTTTTGCTTCGGTCCGGGCGGTTGCCCGGTGAAAAGGGAACGCGGTCCAATGCCGCGACTGCCCCCGCAACTGTAGGCGGCGAGCGAGGTTGATGATGCCACTGGGGTGCAACATGCACCTTGGGAAGGCCAGCCCGCGCTGTGACCCGCAAGTCAGGAGACCTGCCGAAGAGATCACCCAGTCCGGGTGCGGGGTGCGCCGGCGGCTACGGATCCTCCGTTGTGGTGACGCTTCACCGTCGGAGGAAAGTGCATCTTTCCAATGGCTTGATTAATCGAGCGGATCCGTCCGCCGAAGCACTATGGGGGCATAGATGCACCAACTCTTCAAAGCGGGCCTTGCCACGCTTCTTCTGTCCACGTCCGCCCTGGCACAATCCGGCCCGGCCTTCGAACTCGACGAAATCATCTTCACCGCCAACGCCGGTACGACCGAGGCGGAACGCGCGGGCTTTTCCGTCGAGGTGATCGAGGGCGAGGAACTGACCGAGGCGGGCGACCTGCAACTGACCGATTTCCTCAAGCGCCTTCCCGGCATCGCGCTGTCGCAGCAGGGGCCGCAGGGCACCGCGGCCGATATCCGCATCCGCGGCGCCCGCTCGCGCTATGTCTCGGTCTATGTCGACGGCATTCTCGTCACCGACCCGTCGCTCACCGAAACCCAGTTCGACGATTTCGGCGGGCTCACCACGTCCGGCGTGCGCCGGATCGAGATCCTGCGCGGATCGCAGGGCGCGCTTTACGGCGGTACGGCGGTGGCCGGCGTCATCAACATCTCGACCGTCGCGGGCGACGAGGCGCCAGAAGGGCTGAGCCAGACCGCGCGGATCGAGGCCGGAAGCCACGGGACGTTCAGCGCCGACTATGCGATGACCCAGCGGACGGGGGACACGATCCTGTCCTTCGGGATCAGCCACGCCCAGTCCGACGGGTTTTCCGCCGCCGACGAGGATCAGGGCAATACCGAGGCCGACGGCTTCGACCGGACGCGGATCACCTTCGGCGCCCAAACCGCAGTGACCGAGGCGTTGACCCTCGGCGTGAACGGCTTCGTCGAAGACGGCAGTGCGGAATTCGACGATTTCAGCTTCGTCGCGCCCTTCCTTCCGATCGACGGCACCCCGGACGACGAACAGCAACGCGAGGCACAGGGCCTGCGCCTCTGGGGCCTGTACGAGGCGGGGGCGTGGGAGCATGAATTGTCGCTCTCCCGCTACCGGGTGCGCCGCGACAGCACCAGCGGGGGCTTCACCAGCACGTTCGACGGCCGCCGCCTTGCCGCGGATTACCGGGCGACGGGCCAGGTCTCCTCGGCGGTCAAACTCAGCTTCGGCTTCTCGGCGCAGGAAGAAGACGCGCGCTACGCCAACACGCCTGGCGGGCAGACGACGGTGCGCACGAACGGCGCCTTCGCCGAGGCCGTGGTGGCGGCGAGCGATGCGCTCGACATCACCGGCACCGTCCGCTTCGACGACCATTCCGAATTCGGCGGCGAGGCGACGGGGCGCCTCGGGTTTGCCTACCGTCCGGGCGCACGCACCGTCATCCGGGGCGCTGTCTCCACCGGCTACCGGCCCCCCTCGATCGACGAACTTTTCGGCGATTACCTGATCTTCAACTTCATCGGGAACCCGGCGCTCCAGCCAGAGGAAAGCCGCAGCATGGAGCTTGGGGTCGACCATATCTTCGCCAACGGCGCCACGCTCAGCGCCACGGTCTTCGCTCTCGATATCGAGAACCTCGTGACGTTTCAGTTCGGGGCGCCGTCGACGCTGATCAACGTGCCGGGCACCTCGCACCGGCGCGGGATCGAGATCGCGGGCAGTTTTCCGATCGGCGAACGCGTGACGCTGAACGGCGCCTACACCTATACCGATGCCGAAAGCGCCACCGGCGCCCCGCTCGCGCGGGTGCCCGAACATGATCTCGTCCTCGGGATCGAGGCGATGCTGACCGACGAGCTGACGGCGACGGCAACGATGCAGCACGTCACCGGGCTGATCGATGCAGGCACGTCGCTGTCGGATTTCACGGTCGTCGACGCCCAGATCGCCTATGAGTTCCGCGAGGGGCTCGAAGCCTACCTCCGGGTGGAGAACGTGACCGACGAAGCCTACCAGACGATCCTTGGCTACGGCACATCGGATCGCGCGATCTATGTGGGGCTGCGTGCCAGCTATTAGGGCGATATCCCTGGCGCTTGCGGCATGGCTCTTTACGGGCCTTGCCGCAGGGGCCGAAACGCCGCCCGGCCGGGTGGTGTCGATCAACCTGTGCACCGATCAGCTTGCGATGATGCTGGCCGCCCCCGGCCAGCTTGTGTCCGTCTCCTATCTCGCACGCGATCCCATGAGTTCGGCCATGGTCGCGGACGCCGCGGCCTATCCCCCGAACCGGGGGCTAGCCGAAGATGTGTTCCTCCTCCAGCCCGACCTCGTCGTGGCGGGGGCCTGGACGACGCCCGCGACGGCCGCGATGCTCGAACGCCTCGGCGTTCGGGTGGAACGCTTCGGGATCGCGGCGACGCCGGAGGAGATCACGGGGCAGATCCGCCGCATGGGCGCGCTTCTGGGCCGGGATCCGGAGGCGGAGGCCATGGCGAACCGTTTTCTCGACGACGTGGCCCGCCTCGCGGCCAGCGCCGCGGCGGCGCCGCGGGGCAGGGCGGCCACCTACCACGCCAACGGATTCACGTCCGGAACGGGGGAGCTCAGCGACCTCATCCTCTCGCTCGCGGGATACCGGAACATTGCGGACGAGATCGGGCTTTCCACCGGCGGGCACCTGCCGCTTGAAACGCTGGTCCTCGCGGTCCCCGATCTTGTCGTGACGGGCGAACGCTTTCCCGGGGTGTCGCGCTCGGAAGACGTGATGGGGCATCCGTCCCTCGATCACCTCGCCGCACGGGCCGAAACCGATGCGGGCTGGGTCTGCGGCCTGCCGCACATCCTGTCCGCCGTCGAAGGGCTCAGGGAATGACCGCGCGGAGCGGCCTGTTCCCGGGCCTTGCCGCCCTCTGTGTCCTGCTCTTTTTCGGCTCGCTTCTGATCGGTCCGGCGGGGATCGGCCCGGGCGCGGCCCTTTCGGCCCTTTTCGCGGGTGGCGATGATCCGCTCGCGCTTGTGATGCGCGAGATCCGCCTGCCGCGCGCCCTTCTCGGGCTACTGACCGGCGCGAGCCTCGGGCTCGCCGGGGCCGCGATGCAGGGATACCTCAGGAACCCGCTGGCCGAGCCGGGGCTGATCGGCGTGTCGGGCAGCGCATCCCTCGGCGCGGTGATCGCGATCCATACCGGGCTTGCCGGGGCCTTCACGCTGGCGCTTCCGCTGGCCGCCCTTCTCGGGGCGGCGGTCGCGGTGCTTCTGATCCTGATCCTCGCGGGGCCGCGCGGCGGCTCGATCACCCTGATCCTCGCGGGCATCGCGATCAGTGCGCTGGCGGGCGCGCTCACCTCGCTTGTCCTCAACCTCTCGCCCAACCCCTTCGCGGCGGGAGAAATCATCTTCTGGATGATGGGATCCCTCGCGGACCGAAGCTTCACCCATCTCTGGATCGCGCTTCCCTTCGTTCTGATCGGCGCGGGCCTCATCGCCACCACGGCCCGCGTCCTCGATGCCCTGACGCTTGGCGAAGACGCGGCGGCCGCGATGGGGCTTGGCCTCGCACAGGCGCGCCTTGCGCTCGTCTTCGGCGTCGCGGCTTCCGTCGGCGCGGTGACGGCGGTGGCGGGTGTCATCGGCTTCGTGGGGCTCGTCGTCCCGCATCTGCTGCGCCGGGCCGTCGGCGGGCGGCCCTCGGCCCTTCTGCCGGCCTCGGCACTTGGCGGCGCGGCCATGGTGCTGTCGGCCGATATCGCCGTGCGGGTGATCCTGCCGCACGAGGATCTGAAGCTTGGCGTCCTCACGGCCATCGTCGGTGCGCCGCTCTTCCTGCACCTGATCTTCAGAACCCGGCGGGAGACGGCGGTATGACGCTTCTCACGCTGGAAAACCTTCTCGTCATGCGCGGCCCGGTCCGCATCGTCGACGGGGCGAGCCTGAAGATCGGCGCGGGCGAGGTCGTTGGCCTCATCGGGCCCAACGGTGCAGGGAAGACCACGCTGATGCGCGCCGCGCTCGGTCTCCTGCCGTCCGAGGGCCATGCTTCGATCGCGGCCCTGGCTCCGGCGGCGCGGGCGCTCGCGGCCGCCTGGCTCCCCCAGGGGCGCGAAATCGCCTGGCCCGTGGATGTGGAAACGCTGGTGGCCCTGGGGCGCATGCCCTGGCGCCCCAGAGGATCGGCCCTGAGCGAGGCCGACAAGGCCGCGGTGGATCGGGCGCTCGGCACCATGGGGCTCGAGGCCTTCCGCCACCGCCCGGCAACCGAGCTTTCCGGGGGAGAGCAGGCCCGCGCCCTCATCGCCCGGGCGCTCGCGCAGGAGGCGCCGCTTCTTCTTGCTGACGAACCGATCGCGGGGCTCGATCCCGCCTATCAGCTTGGCACGATGCGCGCCTTCGGCGACATCGCGCGCGCGGGGAAGGGCGTCTTCGTCTCGCTTCACGATCTGCCGCTTGCGGCCCGCGCCTGTACCCGGCTCGTGCTTCTGGAACAGGGCCGGATCGCCGCCGACGGCCCGCCCGCCGATGTTCTGACACCGGATAACGTGGCCCGCGTCTTCGGCGTGGCAGGCACGTTCCGCGACGGCGCGTTCCAGGTGACGGAGCTTTGCCCATGAACCGCTTCCCGCCAGACCGCATCGTCTGCCTGACAGAGGAGACGGTCGAAACCCTCTACCTCCTGGGAGAGGAGGCGCGGATCGTGGGCGTCACGGGCTACGCCGTCCGCCCGCCCCGCGTGCGGCGCGAAAAGCCCCGGGTTGGGGCCTTCACCTCGGCGGATGTGCCGAAGATCCTTGCGCTCGAGCCCGATCTCGTCCTCACCTTCTCCGATCTTCAGGCCGATATCGCGGCGGAGCTGATCCGCGCAGGCGTCGCCGTCCACGCCTTCAACCAGCGCGGGGTCGAGGGCATTCTGGGCATGATCCGCACCCTCGGCGCACTGGTCGGGGCAGGCGACAGGGCAGAGGCGCTTGCGGCCTCCTTCGAAGCGCGCCTGGCAGATTGCGATCGCATGACGCCCGCCTCGCCTCCCCGCGTCTATATCGAGGAATGGGACGATCCGCCGATCTGCGGCATCCGCTGGGTTTCGGAACTCGTCGAACGCGCAGGCGGGCGGGATGTCTTCGCCGACCGCGCCCGCGCGCCGGATGCGAAATCCCGGATTCTCGACCCCGAAGAGGTCATCGCGGCCGCGCCCGATGTCATCCTCGCCTCATGGTGCGGCAAGAAGGTCAGGCCGGAACGCATTGCGGCCCGGCCCGGCTGGGATAGAGTGCCAGCGGTCAGGGAAGGGCGGATCGTCGAGATCAAGTCGCCCCTCATCCTGGCCCCGGGGCCCGCGGCGCTGACCGACGGGTTCGATGCGATCCGGGCGGCAATTTGGGGTAGTGCGCCATGGACCTGATCGAAGGATCGGCGGGAATGTTCCTGTCACGCGGCGGCCCGGTTCTGTGGCTGATCGCGGCGCTGTCTGTACTGACGCTCGCCCTCATCCTCTGGCGGCTCTGGCGGTTTCTGCGGATGGGGGCCTGGGCGGGATCGGATGTCGATCCGGCGATTTCGGCCTGGGTCGCGGGCGATCTGGTGGGGGCGGAGGCGCTTCTGCGCGGCAAGCGCGGGCTGCGCGCGCGGGTGGCGCGGGTCGCAATGGCGCTCCGCCGCGACCCGAAGCTGGAAGACCGCGACGCGCGTGAAGAGGTGACGCGCCTTGCCCTGGCGGAACTGCGCGAGGCGCGCGCCGGGCTTCGCACGCTCGAACTCATCGTGCAGGTGGCGCCGCTTCTTGGCCTTCTAGGCACCGTCCTCGGCATGATCGAGGCGTTCCAGACCCTTCAGGCCTCCGGCAATCAGGCCGATCCCGGCGCGCTCGCCGGCGGGATCTGGGAGGCGCTTCTGACCACCGCCGCGGGCATGGGTGTCGCCATCCCCGCCGCCATGGCCGGCGCCTGGTTCGAAAGCATCGCCGAACGCATACAGGCGGATATGGAAGACGTGGCCACCGTCGTCTTCACCCGCGGCCCCGCTCAGGGCGGCGGCCAGAAGGGGATCGGCTGATGTTCGCCTTCGGAATACCCCGCACCCGCCGCGGCGTCAGCCTGACGCCGATGATCGACGTGGTGTTCCTGCTGCTCGTCTTCTTCATGCTGGTCGCGCGCTTCGGGGTGGAACGCCCGGTGCCGGTGTCGCTCGCCACCGGCGGGGCAGGCTGGGAGGGGCCGCCGCGCCTGGTGGAGGTCGGCGCCGGGGATCTGCGGCTCAACGGTGTCACGATGGATCTGCAACCGATGCTCGTCGACCTCGTCCGCCTGACCGAGAGCGGCGACGATCCCATCGTCATCCGGCCCGATCCGGGCGTCGACCTGCAGCGCCTTCTCGATGTCATGGATCTGATGGACCGCGCCGGGTTCACACGGCTTGCAATCGTCGAGGCGCGCCCATGAGGTTCGTACCCGCCTCCCGCCGCCGGCCCGTGCGCGAGGCCGTGGTGCCCATGATCAACGTGGTCTTCCTCCTCCTGATCTTCTTCCTCATGTCCGCGGTGATCGCCGCGCCGCCACCGCTCGACGTGTCTCTGCCGGCGTCGGAGGCCGGCGGGGATGGCCGGGCCCCGGGCGACGGGCTGACGATCGATGCGGGCGGCACGATGGCCTTCGGCGATCTGCGGGGCGACGCGGCCCTTGACGCGGCGGTCACGGCCTCGGGCGAGGGCGTGCTCGATCTGCGGGCCGATGCCGGGCTCGAGGCGGTGAAACTCGCGCGCCTTCTTGTGCGTCTCGCCGAGGCGGGTGTGCTCGAAACCCGGCTTCTTACGGTGACGCCGTGAGGGGGGTCGTTGAAACGGCCGTCTTCGTCGGCCTCGCGGCCGCGGCCCATGCCGCGGTGATCGTGGCGGTCGCGGAAAGCCTGCCCGGTGTGCCGCCGACGGCGGGGGCAGGGGGCGAGAGCGGGATCACCCTTGCGGCCCTTCCGGGGCTTGCCGAGGCGGTCGCCGACTGGGACACCGCGCCATCCGCCACCACCGAGACGCCCATGCGCCAGGCGGCGCCCGCCCAAACCCTGGCAGAGGCGCCCGGCATCGTCGCCGACGCCCCGGCACCTTCCGCCGCGCCGGCCATGCCGCGTACCGACAGTCCGCCAGACAGGGCAGAGATCGCGCTTCCCGCGGCCCTGACCGTCCGGCCAGAGCTTCAGGCCATTCTGCCCGCCCCGCCTGCTCCTGCGGTCCCCCTCGCGGAAGCGCCCCTGGCGCTGCCTGCAGCCGAGGCGCGCCCTCTGTCCTTCGGCGCAGGTACAAGACTGGCCGCGATGACGCCACCCGGCAGCACCCCGGCGGCCCCATTCCCGCCCGAACCGTTCCGCGCGCTTCCCGACCGCGCCACCGCGGCCCCGCTCGCGCGCCCTGCCTTCCGGGCTGCCGGAACCGGCGAGGGCGCCGTCGCGGGCCGGGCGGCCACGACGCTCTTGCCCGAGAAAGCCTCGCAAGACGCCGTGTCTTCGAACCCCGCGCTCATCGCCCGCTGGGGTGCGGCGATCGGCGCCCGCATCGAAGCCCGCAAGCTCAGCCCGCGCGGCGACTGGGCCCCCGGCCGCGCCGCCCTGCGCCTTGTCGTCGCCCGCGACGGGCGGGTGCAGTCAGTCAGCCTCGTTCAATCCGCGGGCGATCCGCGCCTCGACAAGGCGGCGCTGTCGGCGGTGCAGCGCGCGGGCCGTCTGCCCCCCGCGCCCGAGGGCTTCGCGGCCCCGACCGCCACCTTCACGCTTCCGGCAAGTTTCACCCGCTAGGCCCGCAAGCCGGCTCCGGGCTTGCGCGGGCCTTTGCCTCCCGCTCTAGTGGGGGAAACGGACGGGGAGCGCGCGGCCATGCATCTTTTCCAGGAATACGAACGGTTTCTGACCTTTGCCGGCGTTGCGGTCCTGACCGTGGTCAGCCTCGCGCTTCTTGGCGTCAGCACCTGGTTCTGGCTTCCGGCCCTCGTGTTCGGCGGGCTTACGCTTGTCGGTGTCTACGACGTCACGCAGCGCAAACACGCGATCCTGAGGAACTACCCCGTCCTCGGCCACATGCGCTTCATTTTCGAAGGCATCCGGCCGGAGATCCGCCAATACCTGATCGAAAGCGACCGCGACGAAGAACCATTCTCCCGCGAAGACCGCAGCCTCGTCTATCAGCGCGCCAAGGGACAGGAAGACAAACGCCCCTTCGGAACCCAGGCGCGCGTCTATGATGCGGGCTATGCCTGGTTTACCCACTCGATCCAACCCAAGCACCTGAAATACAAGGAATTCCGGGTGAAGATCGGAAACGAGGATTGTGCCCGGCCCTATGACGCCTCGCTCTACAACATCTCTGCCATGAGCTTCGGCGCCCTCTCGGCCAACGCCATTCTCGCGCTGAACACGGGCGCGAAGATGGGCGGGTTCGCCCATGATACGGGCGAGGGCGGGGTCAGCCGCTACCACCGCGAAGGCGGCGGCGATCTGATCTACGAAATCGGATCGGGCTATTTCGGCTGCCGCACGGCAGAGGGGGCGTTCGACCCCGAACGCTTCGCCGACACCGCCGCCCTCGACCAGATCAAGATGATCGAGCTGAAGCTCAGCCAGGGTGCGAAGCCCGGCCATGGCGGCATGCTTCCCGCTTCGAAGATCTCTCCCGAGATCGCCGAGGCGCGCGGCGTGCCGATGGGTGTCGACTGCATCTCGCCGGCCGCCCATTCCGCCTTTTCGACACCCATAGAGATGATGGAGTTCTTGGGGCTTTTGCGTGAAAAATCAGGCGGCAAGCCGGTGGGCTTCAAGCTTTGCATCGGCCACCGGCGCGAATTCATGTGCATCGTCAAGGCGATGATCGAAACCGGCATCGTCCCCGATTTCATAGTCGTCGACGGCAAGGAGGGCGGCACGGGCGCCGCCCCGCTCGAATTCGCCAACCACGTGGGCATGCCCCTCGTCGAGGGGCTGACCTTCGTGCACAACACCCTGCGCGGCGCGGGCCTCAGGGACAAGGTGCGCATCGGCGCGGCGGGCAAGCTGATCTCGGCCTTCGACATCGCGCGCGCCTTCGCCCTGGGCGCCGACTGGGCGAACTCCGCACGCGGGTTCATGTTTGCCGTGGGCTGCATCCAGGCGCAGGCCTGTCACACCAATCACTGCCCCGTGGGCGTCGCCACGCAGGATCCGATGCGCATGCGTGCGCTCGATGTCACCGACAAGTCGCACCGCGTGGCGCGATTCCACAAGAACACGCTGAAGGCGCTGGCCGAGATGGCGGGGGCGGCGGGCCTCGACGACCCGCGGGATTTCCAGCCTCACCACATCATGCAGCGCGAGAATTCCGGCGAAATGGTCACCGGAAACGAGGCCTTTCCCTACCTTCCCGAGGGCTTTCTGATCCGGGGCGAAGAGGCCGGCGGGGGCTATCTCGACCGCTGGACGCGCGCGGATCCGCGGAGTTTCGCGCCGCCGGAATAGGGGAAAATGGGCCGGCTCATCCAATTCTTCACCTGAAGCAGCCAAACAGTCGCGCGAGGTGGGGCACCGCTCCGGGGCCTCTTCTGTCAGGTCGGGATCGCGCGTGTTCAACAATATCAGCATCGGCGTAAAGCTCCCCCTGGTGATCGTGCTGATCGGTCTGATCTCCATCCTGGGGGCCGAGGCGATAGCGACGGCGAACACCCGTGCGACCATCATGGTGACGGGCGAAGACCGGCTTCTCGCGGTTGCCGAAAGCCGCGCGACCGAGGTGCGGCGCGAACTCGATGCGATCCGGGCCGATCTGAAGGGTATGCGCGAAAATCCGGTGATCCTCGATGCTGCGCGGGCCTTCGTCACGGCTTGGCAGTTGCACGGGCCCGATGCGCGTGACGAGCTCCGCCGCCTCTATCTAGACGATAACCCGAATCCGCAGTCGCAGCGCCTTCAGTTCAACGGCGCCGATGACCGGTCTGCCTACAGCCTCGTGCACCTGCGGTATCATCGCTTCTTCCGGGCCAAGACCCAGGCGCAGCGGTACAAGGACATTCTGCTGATCGCGCCCGATGGGCGGATCGTCTATTCGGTCGCGAAGACCGAGGAATTCGGAACCGACATCGACGATTTTCCTGTCGGCCAGGCGGGGCTCGTCAGGGCCGTCCGGCTTGTCCAGGGCGGCACGATGGACGAGGTCATGACCGAGTTTCTGATCGATCCCGCCGCGCCGGGATCGCGCAGCGCGATCTTCGCGCTTCCGGTGACCAGCCCGTTCGGCACGGTCGAGGCGGTGTTGGCGGTCAGGGTCTCAATCACGCGGATCGACGAGATCATGCAGCGCCCGGCGGGCCTTGGGCGCACCGGGGAAGCCTTCCTGACCGATGCCTATTCAGGACGGATCAGCGTACTGCGCAGGGTGGCCCCGGCGCTGACCGGGCGCATTCCGGCGCCCGATGCCGAACGCCGCAATCTCGGGCGCGGCCGCCAGATCATCGTGCAGGAAGGGCCGAATGGGGCCGGGATCGTCAGTGCCCATGTGCCGCTTGATATCCTGGGGCGGTATTTCGGCGTCTATGTGCAGCAGGCCAGGGGCGAGATCCTCGCACCGGCCGAGGTCTTGCGCGACAAGATGCTGGTTGAAGGCGCGATGGTTCTGTCGCTCGTCACCATCTTCGGCGTGCTTCTGGCAAGGGGGATCAGCCGGCCGCTTCTGCGGGTGGACGAGGCCATGGGGCTGGTGGCCTCCCGCGATTACCTTGCCGATATTCCCGACCGGCGCCGGAATGACGAAATCGGCCAGATCGCGCGGCGACTGGACAGTTTCCGCGCGACCCTGCTTGAGGCGGAAAGCTACGAACGCGAGATCGCTTTCAAGGGCGCGGCTTTCGAGCAGAGCCCTGCCGCGCTCATGCTTGTCGATGCCAATCTGACAATCATCTATGTGAATGCCCGCATGATCGCCTTCCTGCGGGCCCATCGCATCGCCCTGGACAGGCATGTTCCCGACTTCACGCCCGAACTTTCCATCGGCCGCCCGCTTGAATTGCTGTTTCCCGGCAGCCGGTCCGTCCGCGGCCGTCTGGAAGAGGCCGAGCTGGTGACCGAGCACCTGCAACTCGGCTCGGCGCATCTCCAGATCGATTGCGGGCTGATCCGCGACTCCCTGAGGGAAGTCGTGGGCATGCTGTTGTCCTGGACCGACATCACGGACCGCCAGAAGCAGAACGCCCTGTCGCAGGTTCTCGAAACGCAGACACCGCTTGCATCCTTTTCGCCCGATGGCCGCCTTGTCGAGATGAATGCGCCGTTTCGGGCCCTCGCGGGGCCGGACCGGTCTCTTGTGCTCGGCACCCATTGGGACCACATCCTGAGCGCCTGGCCTGAAGAGCCGGACGCGCCGCAGTTCACGGATTGGGCGGATCTCAAATCGGGGCTGAACGGCGATGCCGCGTTTCGAATTGCACCGAAGGGAGGGCAGGACGCCGATACAGCGCGCGTCGCCCTCCACCGGGTGCGGGATATCGATGGCAGGCTTCAGAGCCTGATCCTTGTCTTTGTTCCGGAGAGGAAACCGTCCTGGTCGCTCGTCTCACCGGATCTCGGGCCGGCCTGGCCCTATGCCGCTGGAGAGGGACGCACATGACCGTAATGACACAGCCGCCGCGGACCGTCCTGCTGGTCGACGACAGCCGGACGATCCGGGCCCTTCTCAGGGCCACGATCGAGGCCGATCCAAGACTGACCGTTGTGGGGGAGGCCGCGGATCCTTACGAGGCCCGCGAAAAGATCAAGGCGCTCAGTCCCGATGTGATAACCCTCGATGTCGAGATGCCGCGCATGAACGGGCTCGAGTTTCTGGAGCGCCTCATGCGGCTCCGGCCGATGCCGGTGGTCATGGTGTCGACGCGTACGAAGGAGAAATCGGCGGATGCCATTCGCGCCATGTCGATAGGTGCGATCGATTGCGTCGATGTGGCGCGCGTACAGGCCGATCCGATCCTGCGGTCGCGCCTCGTGGAAACGATCTATTGCGCGGCCGGCGCACGGGTCGTTGCGCGCGGGCAGGAAGCGGGCGTGACGGATGGCACCGCATCCGGATCGGTTCAACTGCCCGATGCGCCGTTCCGATGGAACGGGCGCACCGTCCTGATCGGCAGTTCCACGGGCGGCGTGGATGCAATCGAACGCGTTCTCTCCCCCCTTCCGGCGGATGGCCCGCCGGTCTTCATCGCACAGCACATGCCAGAGGCGTTTCTGCGCAGCCTTGCCCAGCGGTTGAACAGCCGCATGGCGCCGGAGGTGCGGATCGCCGAAGGCGGCGAGACCCCGCGCCAGGGGGAAGTGCTCTTTGCGCCGGGCGGGACGCATCACCTCGAGATCACGGGCCGCAGCGTACCCCGCACCCGCCTCGTCCCGGATGACGGGGAGGCGCTTTACGTGCCGTCCGTCGACCGGCTGTTCGGTTCCGCCACGCAGATGGCGTCGAACGTGCTTGCGGTGATCCTGACCGGTATGGGACGGGATGGCACGGAGGGCATGCTGGCCCTGAAGGCGTCCGGTGCGGTCACGCTTGCGCAAAGTGGGGAAACCTGCGTGGTCGACGGGATGCCGCGCGCCGCCCGCGATTCCGGCGCGGTTGATCGGATCGTTCCGCTTGACCGGATTGGCCGGACCATACTCGAGCTCACGTCCGCCAGAGCCCGGTCCTCTACCGGGCGGGAGGGCCAATGACGACACGGCTGGGAGCCGGCACCACGCGCGTTTACATAGCCCAGGGCGAGCAGGCGATCGGGGATCGGCCCGACCACGTGATCACGACCATTCTTGGCTCCTGTATCGCAGTCTGCCTCTGGTCTCCGGATCAGAGCCTTGGCGGCATGAACCACATTCTCCTGCCCGAAAGTCCGGGGCGGGATATCGCGGCGCGCGGCGCCGGTGCCTGTTCGATGGAACGTCTCGTGAATGCCTTGATGAAATGCGGCGCCGATCGCGGTGCGCTCCGTGCCAAGGTTTTCGGGGGCGCGTCGATCGTGGCGGGGCTGTCCGATATCGGGGAGCGGAATGCGAAATTCGTCTTCGAGTATCTGGAAACCGAACAGATTCCCTGCCTTGCGAAGAGCACCGGCGGGCAACGCGCCCGCCAAATCCGATTCTGGCCGGCGACGGGTCAGGTTCAGCAGCGTTTCGTCCGACCCGACGAGGCGCCGGCATTACAGACCGGGCCTGTCGAGAGAGCAAATGGGCTCGAATTGCTCTGACCCCTGCGTCCTGGAAACGCCAAGACCCTGGTCGCTTGCCACGGATCCCGAGATCGGAATCCAAGCAGAGCGGTGCCGTCTGCCGGGGTGCGTTGGGTGAGGCGAAAGGTCATGTCCCACCGCTGTGACGACTGATCCGGGCCGGCCTGGAGCTTCTTCCCGGCCCCGCAAGGCCCGTCCGAGTCACGTCTTCTCAAGATGTCCAGGCCGGCCAACTCCTTATGCCGCGTCGCGGGCCGAATGAACACGCATGGTTTTGAGAATGCCGCATCTGACCGGGCGGGCCGGTGCTTTCAGCTGTCCAGGCGCTGAAACGCCGCGGGCTCACCTTCGAGCGTCGCACATCCGGCCCGGGCCAAACCAGAGCCGTCGTGCAGAAGCCGTTCCGAGAGGCTGTCCAAGACGACCGCGTCTCGCAATTCGGAAGGATCCACACGTATCCCGTCAGGCAGTCTGCCGACCAGGAAGGTCGCAAGATCCGCCAGTCGGCGCAAAATCTGCGAAATGCGATCGGCGCTCTGAATGTCACGCAACGTGGTCGCGTCAAGCCGTACGCCGTCTTCGCCGACAAGGGTGCCAATGACCTTCTGCAACGCATCGCTGTCATCGGCAAGCTGCTCGATTTCTCGTGCCATCCGGCGCAGCACATCCTCCAGTGCGACCTCCGCCGGGCTTAAGGTGGCACCCGGCGGTATATGCTTGTTCACGCTCACTAGAGGCGCCCGACGATCGCTTCGATCGCGGCCTTCAGATCCGCTGGCTGGAACGGTTTCTTTATGAAATTGTTCATCTTCAGCGCGCGCCCCCTGTCGATCACGGCGGCAACGGCGCGGCCGGTAATCAAAAGAAAGCCGATGCCGGCAGTGCGCGCGCCGCCGCGAAGCTGCTCAAGCAGCGCAAGCCCATCCATTCCGGGCATATTGTAGTCCGAAATCACGAGATGCGCCGGCGATGCCTCGAGGGTTTTCAAAGCGCTCGTCCCGTCAGAAGCAGTCGCAATATTGCGAATGCCCAGACTCTCGAGCGCTTGGGTGATCAGGCCGCGGCTCGTTGACATATCATCAACCACAAGTACACGAAGCTGGTCGCGAAAAGCCATGGGTTACTCCTTGTGAGGCAGATTGGAAAACGAGGTCATCGTCGTCTTGCGATAGCTGGTGACACCAGATGGTGTCAGGCCAAGCGTCTCGGGATCGGTCACACGCTCGGAATGGCCGAGAAACAGCCATCCGCCCGGAAGCAGTGCCTCTGCGAAGCGG
The DNA here is from genome assembly GCF_032586175.1 of Ovoidimarina sediminis. Lineage (NCBI taxonomy): Bacteria > Pseudomonadati > Pseudomonadota > Alphaproteobacteria > Rhodobacterales > Roseobacteraceae > Ovoidimarina > Ovoidimarina sediminis. Next base: position 50,543 of record NZ_JAWHTE010000016.1, on the reverse strand, counting down.
GGCCACAGCTCTCGCTGGGTTTCGTCCGAGAAGTAGATCACGACGTTCCGGCAATATATCGCATCGAACCTCTGGCGCATCGGCCAGGTCTCGATAAGGTTGAGGGCGCGAAACGTGATGAGGCGGCGGATTTCCGGGCAAACCGTCACATGTTCGGGGCCGTCAGGCTGTAGAAACGCACGCCGCAACCGGTCAGGAACATCCGCTATCTGGCGGGTTTCATAGCGGCCCTTGAGCGCGGTCGACAAAACGACCCGGTCTATGTCGGTGGCGAGAATACGCAGGTCGGCATCCCCCAGATCGGGCCAGCGATCCAGAAGTGTCATCGCGATGGTGTAGGGCTCCTGGCCGGTCGAACAGCCCGCAGACCAAAGGCGTATCGCCTCGCCCGACTGCGCCTTTGCCTTAAGGTCCGGCAGGAGCGTATTGGCCAGCGTCTCGAAATGATGTGCTTCCCGAAAGAAGTGCGAAACATTCGTCGTGAGGGCCGAGATCAAGTTCAGGCGTTCCGATCCATCGCCGGCACCCTCCACCTCGTCGAGATATGCCGTGAAGGAGGAATGGCCGGTAGCGCGCAAGCGCCGGCTCAACCTCGACTGCACCATGGATCGCTTTGCGTCCGGAATGGAAAGGCCGGCTTCGCGCTGTGCAAGCCGACGCACCCGGTCGAACTCTCTTTCGCTGAGCTCCGACCCGGCCGCGCCGTCGGATCGTGATCCCACGGCCCCTTCGGTTCCGGTTCTGGGGAATGGGCCGTTCACGCCGCGACATCCTTTGGAGAGGGCAGAACCATCGCGAGATCGAGGATGCGGATCATGCGGCCGTCATGGATCGTCAGGGCTTGAACGAACCCCTGATCCCGGTCGGCATCCATTTCCGGCGGAACCTGCAGGTGTTCGCGCGGGAACGAAAGAATGTCAGAAACCGCATCGACCCGCATGCCCATGTTTCGGCCGTGCACATCGACAACGATGATCACGTTGCGCTCCGTGGGCTCTTCGGCATCCAGGCTCAGACGCAGGGCAAGATCGATCACCGGAAGCACCGCGCCCCGGAGGTTGATCACACCCCGCACATAGTCGGGCGCATGGGGCAGCGAGGTCGCCCGCGTCCAGCCGCGGATCTCGCGCACCGACATGATGTCGACCGAGTACTCGTTCTCTCCGATCCGAAAGGACAGGAGCTCAACTTCACTCTGGTCGGACACAGGACCATCTTTGGACGCTGGGGTCGACATGGTGTTCCTTTCACACTCTATCCGACGGCGGCGAGCGCCGGGCCGGGCCGGCTCAGACCGCTTGCATGGGTAAGAAGATCGGTGGGGTCGAGAATGAGGGCGATCTGCCCGTCGCCCAGGATCGTCGCGGCAGCGACGCCCGGCACGTGGCCATAGCTGTCTGCCAGCCCCTTGATGACGACCTGACGCTGATCCTCGATTCCGTCTACGACAAGGGCGGCCCGCTTCCCGTCTTCCTGCGAAATCAACAGGACAATTGCGCCCGCATATTCCGTTCGCGGTGGCGCATAGCCAAGCTCCGTTCCCAGATCGATGAGAGGCACGAACTGCTCGCGCACCTTGATCACCTGCGTCGACGGGCCAAGCTGCCGTGCATCCCCGTTCTGCAAAGACAGCGTCTCTGAAATCGCCGACAGTGGCATGACGAGCGTCTCTCCGGCGACGCGAACGACCATGCCGTCCAGAACCGCAAGGGTCAGCGGAAGCGAGATCGAGAAGGTCGTACCGATCCCGGCCTCCGAGTTGATGGAGATCCGTCCGCCAAGGGCGCTGATCGCGTTCTTCACAACGTCCATGCCAACGCCGCGGCCGGAGAGGTTCGACACTTCTTTCGCCGTCGAGAACCCGGGCAGGAAAAGCAGGTTGTCGACCTTGCCGTCACTCAGGTCCTGCCCCGGTGGGATAAGGCCCTTCTCCTCGGCGATGGATTTCACGCGCGCGCGGTTAATCCCCCCGCCGTCATCGGCGATCTCGATGACGACGCGGCCCGACCGGTGCGAGGCGGTCAGGGTGACGGTTCCCTCGGGCGGCTTGCCCGCGGCAACGCGCGCCTCGGTCGATTCCAGCCCGTGATCCACGGCATTTCGGATCATGTGGGTCAGCGGGTCCGACAGACGTTCGATCACGGTCTTGTCGATTTCCGTTCCTTCGCCATCGGTGCGAAGGCGAACCGTCTTGCCCACTGCGGCCGAGGCTTCACGCACGATCCGCGACATGCGCTGGAACAGCGATTTCACCGGCTGGGCACGGATCATCATCACACTGTCCTGCACATCGCGGGTGAGTTGCTGAAACTCGTCAAGCCCCGAGGCGATCTTGGTGTTGCCCGACATGCCCGAGGCGGCAATCGACTGCGACAGCATCGCCTGGTTGATCACAAGCTCGCCGACGAGGTTCACCAGCCGGTCGATCCGGTCGAGGTCGACCCGGACGGTGGCATTCGACTTCGCCGCAGGCGCACCGGCCCCTTGCGGTTTGCCCGCCGACGCAGCCTCCGGCGGGGCGGGCGGTTCCGCCATGGCCGGTTCGATCCCGGCGGGGGCCGCGGCGTCCTTGAGGGGGGCAGGGGGGGCCGGTTCGGCGTCTGCATCGGGCGCGGAGTCTTTGGGCGTGGGGCCGGTGGCCGCGTCGCCGTCCGCCGGGGGCGGCACATCGATGGTTTCGGGGCCGGTGGAGGCATCCGCCGCACGTACGGCGGATGCCTCCGCCGACCCCTGATCAGGGTCCGCTGAAGTTGCCTCCGGCGCGCCGTCGCCCCCTGCGGCACCGGGGTCATCCATCGGCGGCGCGTCCGCGATGTCGAGTGCACAAAGCCCCTGCGCGAAGTCGAACACCTCGCGGATTTCGGCCTCGCTCGCCTCGGTTTCCAGGGTGATCTCCCACGCCAGGCTGCTGGCGGCATCGCCGTAGGAATCGATGTCGGGAAAGTTGCCGATCAGGCACCGGATCTCCGCCGTCCCAAGATCGGCAAGCGCGCGAAGCAGGAAGAGCGGCTCGTTGCCGGATTGATAAAGTCCCGCTTCGGGGGTGAAATGAATGCGCACCCTGCGCGGGCCTTCGGCCGCGTCCGAAAGGGGCAGATCGCCCCCGACAATCGGCAAAGCGTCCAACTCCCCGCCATCTGCAGGGTCGTCGTCCAGCTCGAGCCCCGGCAGGTCGAGGGAGATGCCCATGGGCTCGAAGGTCACCTCTTCCTCCTCGCCGCCGCCAGCGTCGGGATCCTCGCCGGACAAGGCGCCAAGTTCCGCCAGAAGGCCGGCAAGATCCTCTGCGGGAAGCGTGTCGTCTTCCCGCGCGACGCGCACCAGATCGGAAAGCGCGTCACCGCATTGAAAAAACAGGTTGACCAGCGTGCCGTCGATCTCAAGCGCGCCGCTGCGCACCTGATCCATCACGGTCTCGAAGGCATGCGCGAAAGACACGAGTTGATCGAGGCCGAACGCGCCCGCACCCCCCTTGATCGAATGCACGGCACGGAAGGCGACGTTGATCGTCTCCGAATCGTGTTCTCCCGCTTCCATGCTCTGAAGCGCGTCCATCAGCGCCTCAAGCAGCTCCTCGCACTCTATGAAGAACGAGTCGCGGATTTCCTGCATCGGGTCTGACATCAGCCGGCCACCATGTTCAGCGCCTTGATCAGTTTTTCGGGATCGAAGGGCTTCACGATCCACCCCGTCGCCCCTGCATTCCGGGCGCGCGCCTTCAGATCCGCCGAGCTTTCCGTGGTCAGAACGATGATCGGGATGCCTTTGAAGGTTTCCTGCGAACGCACCGCGTCGATGAAGCCGAACCCGTCAAGCCGGGGCATGTTGATATCGGTGATGATGACGTCGGGTTCGACGGTATCCAGCACCGTCAGGCCTTCTTCCCCATCCTCGGCGAAATGCGAGGTGATGCCGGCCTGGGTCAGCGTGTACTTGAGCATGTCGCGGATGGTGCGGCTGTCGTCGACGGCCAGAACTGTCATGCCCATCTAAATCTCTCCTGAAAACGGTGGTTCGTTGTCGAGGTCCAGGATTCTGAGGGCCTCTTCGACGGCGGCGCTGGGCGCCTCAAGAACAAAGGCGTGGCGGTCGGCCTCCCATGAGCGGTGGGCAGCCAGAAGGGTCTGCGCGGCATGCGCGCCGAACTGCACCACCCGCGCCAGGTTGATGGTCACATCCGCGCCGCGCCGTGCGCGCAGGGCTTCGGCCAGCGCTTCTGATCCGCGCAGGTCCAGCTTCATGTCGGGTTCGATTGCCGTCATCGCATCCGCCCCCGCACGCGCCCCGCTGTCGATCGCACAGTCATGGAAACTCCCGTGATGCCTCACCGAAGTCGTGCTTACGGATGATCCGTTAAAGCGGCGTTACGAAGGCCCGCCTCAGACGGCGCGGGCAAGCCTGTCCAGATGCGCGGCCGATCCGATCAGTGCGGCATAATCGTCTTCGATCACCCAGACGCCGAACTGCCCCATGAACTCGGTGAACCGGCCCTTGTCCCGGAACGCTTCGATGAAGCCGAACCGCCCGAAATAGGGGGCCATGGCGCGGGCCACGCCGCCGGCAAGAAACACGCCGCCGAAGGGCAGGTGGTCAAGCGCCTGATTCCCGGCAACCCGGCCCAGCATGCGCACGAAAATCGCAACGGTTTCGGCCGACCGGGGATGCCCGTCCTTGCCCATCCGGTCCATGATTTCCGCGGCGCTTGCGCTCCGCGGATCGCCCGCCTCTTCCCCAAGCCAGGCATAAACGCGCTCAAGTCCGCGCCCTGACAGAACCTCTTCGACGGCGGCGAATCCGTGCGCCTTCTCGATATAGCGGCACAGGCGAAGCTCGGCCTCGTTGCTGATCGGCAGGTTGCCATGCCCCGCCTCGGACGGGGCCACAAGCCGCGCCTCGCCCGCATTGTGTACCGGCGCCACGTTGAATCCTGTGCCAACCCCGATCACCAGTTGCGAGGCATTCGGCGCGGGCTCCGCCCCCTCAACCACCTGGTGCAGGTTCTCCGCCGCGATCCGGCCAAGGGCATGGCCCTGTGCCTGAAGGTCGTTCAGCACGGCGGTGAAATCCGCTCCCGTGGCGGCGGCCAGCGTCTCGCGGTCGATCGTCCAGTCCAGGTTCGTGAGCGTGCCCCGGCCATCGCGGACCGGCCCGGCAATCGCCACCGACGCGGCCTTGCAGGCGAACGCGCCATGCTCGCCCACATAGGCGCGCAGCACGTGTTCAAGCCCCGGATACTCGGCATTGCGGAACCGGCGGATCGTCTCGGGCAAAAGTGTCGGCCCGGCGGCCAGCCCGACGCGCGTGTTCGTGCCGCCGATATCGGCCACAAGGGCGTCAGCGTGGTCGGGGTGGGGCAAGGCGGTCATCGGGCGTCCTTCATCGGGCCATTGCCCGTGCCAGCGCGTGATAGGATGCTTTCGGGGTTCGCTTCAAGCTTTCGAGATCCACATGAACGAGGCCGAAGCGTTTCTCGTACCCAAGCGCCCATTCGTAATTGTCGAGCAACGACCACAGGTAATAGCCTTGAACGGGCACGCCCGCCTGGATCGCGCGGCGCACCGCACCAAGATGCGCCTCGATATAGGCGCCGCGCACCGGGTCATCGACGGTGCCGCCCGGTGCCATCACATCGGGCGCGGCCATGCCGTTTTCGGTGATGTAGATCGGCAGGCCCTTCGAATAGTCCGCATGCGTCCGGTTCAGGAAGTACTCTAGCCCCTCGGGATAGATCTCCCAGCCCATCTCGGTTTTCGGAAGCGGGCCCGAAACCTCCGTGTGCGCGGGCCATGGCCCTTCCGCCGGGGCAAGGATCTTGCGTGTGTAATAGTTGATACCGCACCAGTCGAGCGGCGCGCCGATCAGATCGAAATCCGCGTCCCATCCCTTCGGCAGGTGCGGCTCCAGCCCGTCGAGCACGTTCCGGGGGTAGCTTTTCCGGAAAACACCCGAAAGGAAGAAGAGGTTGTAATACCCGTCATAAAGCTCGGCGGCCTCCCGTGCCGCGTCGCTCGGATCGACGGGCTGGGCATATTCCATGTTGAAGACGCCGCCCAGGTTCGGCTGCCCGCGCGCGCGCATCGCCGCGATGGCGGTGCCATGCGCCACCAGCACATGATGCATCGCCCGCGCGGTCGCGCGGATATCCCGAAGCCCCGGCGCATGCAGGCCCAGGAAATGCGAGATCCAGGCAACGCAGATCGGCTCGTTGATCGGCGCGACCGACCAGATCCTGTCGCCGATCCGGGCCAGGATCGTGTCGGCATAATCGGTGAACCAGTTCGCGATGTCGCGGTTCTGCCAGCCGCCGAGGTCGGCAAGCGGGGAGGGGAGTTCCCAGTGATAGAGCGTCAGCGCGGGCTTCAGCCCCCGCGCCAGCATCCCGTCGACCAGCCGGTCATAGAAGTCGAGGCCCTCAACGTTGGCCGCCCCGCGTCCTTCGGGCAGCACGCGCGCCCAGCTTGTCGAAAAGCGGTAGACGTCCAGCCCGGCGGCGGCCACGAGATCGAGGTCTTCCTCCCAGCGGTGATAGTGATCGATCGCGCGGCGCCCGTCCTCTGCCCGCACCACGTTGCCGGGGGTGGCGGCGAAGCTGTCCCAATGGGTTGCGCCGGCGCCGCCGAATCCATGCCCCTCGATCTGGTAGGAGGATGTCGCCGTTCCGAAGAGGAACCCCTCGGGAAAATCGCTGCGGGAAATCTCCATGGTGCATCCTTGTGATCGGGCCCGGGGGCCCTGTTGGCGCGTCTCAGCCCGGCTGACCGGCCTGCTCGGGCACCCGAATCCGGGGGCCTGTCGATTCGCCGACGATGAAATCGGTGTTCAGCATCGTTTGCGACAGCTTTCCAGGCGTCTCGATCAATTCGATCAGCGTCGCCGCGGCGATCCGGCCCGCCTCGCGCACGGAGGAGCGGAGCGCGGTGAAGATCGCCGTCTCTCCTCCGTTGCGGAAATAGGACAGGTCATCGTCATGGGTGATGAGAGAAATGTCGCGGCCCATCCGCAGGCCCGCGCCTTCCACCGCCCGGCGGATCCCGAAGGCCGAAATCGTGGAGGCGGTGACAAAGGCCGTCGGCGGATCCTTCAGTGCCAGAAGTTCGCGCGCGGCCTCGAACCCGTAGCCTTCGGTCATCTCGTCCGATCGCATCAGCGCCGGATCGATCCCGATCCCCCGTGCCTTCAGGCCTTCGGTGAACCCGGCGCGCCGGCGCACGGCGAAATCCATCGTTTCAAGCCCGTTGATCAGCGCGATCCGGCGATGCCCGAGATCGGCCAGAAACTCCGCGGCGCGCCGGAACGAGCGCTTGTTGTCCACATCGACCCAGCTGTAGGGCGCGTCGATCTCGGACGAGCGGCCATGCACGACGAAGGGCAGCTTCAACTCGCTCAGAAGGGCGATCCGCGGGTCCCGGCTCTTGGGCGCGTGAACGATCACTCCGTCTGCCGATCGCCGCGCGGCGATATCGCGGTAAAGCTGTTCCTGGCCGCTGTCGCTGACGACCGTCAGGCTGATGTCATAGCCGCGCGGCAGATAGGCCTCCGACGCCCCTGCGATGAAATCGGCGAAGACCGGGTTCACCATCTCGTGGCGGTCGGAGATCGGGATCACGTGGGCGATCGTCATCGACCGGCCGGTGGCAAGGCTCTTGGCGCGTGTGTTGGGGCGGTAATTGTGGCGCTCTGCCGCGGCCAGCACCCGCAGGCGCGTTTCCTCCGCAACTTCCGGATAGCCGTTCAAAGCCCGGCTCACAGTCGTCTGCGACAGGCCAAGATGCTTCGCCAACTCCCTGAGATTCATCGTTAATCCATCTTCAAACCGCTTTGGCTCCGGCTTGACATTAGCGCCCGCCGCCACCGCCGTCAAAGGGGCCGTTTGCAGTCATCCCAAAATGAAGGCAGAAAAAATATATGTTTTACAAGGGAAGGCGCGATTGTTTGTTTGACAAGGCTCTATGTTTGAGCGACGGTCCTGCCATCCAAAGCGCTTTGACAAACGGCCCGAACGGGCAAAACGGCGCGGGACACATGCGTGGGAGGAAAAACATGCATAAGAAACTGATCGGCAGCGCTGCGGCGCTGGCATTGCTTGCAGGCGCGGCACAGGCCGGCTCGCATCTGATGGTTGCCCCAGGCGAGGGCGGCTTCAACTGGGCGAGCTATGAAGAATTCGCTGCGAATCACGATCTGTCGGGGCAGAGCCTGACGGTTTTCGGCCCCTGGCTTGCGGGCGAGGCCGCCTCGTTCGAGAATCTCATCGCGTTTTTCGAAGAAGCGACAGGCGCGGATGCGGCCTATACGGGCTCGGATTCGCTCGAGCAGCAAATTCTCATTGATGCCGAGGCAGGCTCGGCACCTGATCTGACCGTGTTTCCGCAGCCGGGGCTGGCTCAGAACATGGCCGCACGCGGCTTCCTGACGCCACTTCCCGAGGGGACGGCCGACTGGGTGCGCGAGAACTTTGCCGCCGGTCAGTCGTGGGTCGATCTCGGAACCTACAGCGATCCCGACGGAAACGACGCCCTCTACGGTTTCTTCTTCAATGTGAACGTCAAGTCGCTCGTCTGGTACATCCCTGAAAATTTCGAGGACTTTGACTACGAAGTCCCGGAAACCATGGAAGAGTTCGTGGCGCTGATGGACCAGATGGTGGCTGACGGTGAAACGCCGCTTTGCCTGGGTCTCGGTTCTGGAGGTGCGACCGGCTGGCCTGCGACCGACTGGGTCGAAGACCTGATGCTGAGGATGCATCCCCCGGAGGTGTACGATGCATGGGTATCGAACGACATGCCGTTCACGGACCCGAGAGTCATCGAGGTCCTTGAGCAGTACAGGGCGCTGACCGGAAATGACGACTATGTTGCAGGTAATGCCAACGATACGGCCGCAGTCGATTTTCGTGACAGCCCCAAGGGTCTGTTCGACAGCCCGCCGCAGTGCATGATGCACCGTCAGGCCTCGTTCATCCCTGCCTACTTTCCTGAAGGCACCATGTTGGGCGAGGATGCCGACTTCTTTTACTTCCCGGCATTTTCGGAAAAGGATCTCGGCACCCCGGTTCTCGGGGCGGGTACGCTTTTCGCGATCACGAGCGAAAATCCCGCGGCAAATGTCTTTGTCGAGTTCCTGAAGACACCCTTCGCGCATGAAATCATGATGGCGCAGGATGGCTTCCTGACCCCGCATCTTCAGGCGGATCCGGCAAACTATTCGAACGATACGCAGCGGGGGCAAGGCGAGATCCTGACCAACGCGACGACCTTCCGCTTCGACGGCTCCGATCTGATGCCGGGCGGCGTGGGCGCAGGCTCCTTCTGGACGGGCATGGTCGATTTCTCGTCGGGCTCCAAGGACGCCGCCACCGTGGCGCAGGAAATCCAGGACAGCTGGGACGCGCTCAAGTAAGCGCTTGATCCTCTGATCGCGGGAGATCCGGGCCATGCCCGGGCCTCCCCACCCATCGGGAACCACATAGCCAGGGGAGGGGCCGCCATGCATCCGGCGTTACAGGGCCTGCTGACCATCGTGATCGGGGTCGGAGGCTGTATCGGGTACTTCTACTTCTCGAACCAGTTCCTGGATAAGGTGCTCTTCCCGGCCAAGGGGCCGAACGCGGGGCGCAACATCAACCGCGCGAACATGATCCGGCCCTGGCTGTTCCTGTTTCCGGCGCTGTTCGCGCTTGGCCTCTACCTCGCCTATCCGGTGGTCGAGACGCTGCGCCTTTCGCTCACCGACCGCTCGCAGGGCGGGGCCTTCGTCGGCTTCGCCAACTACTCCCAGATGTTCGGAGAGCCGAAATTCTGGGAAGCGATGCGCAACAACATGCTCTGGCTGATCATCGTGCCGGCCTTCTCGACGGCCTTCGGCCTCCTCGCCGCACAGCTCACCGACCGGATCGCCTGGGGCAACATCGCGAAATCGCTGATCTTCATGCCGATGGCGATTTCCTTCGTCGGCGCGGCGGTGATCTGGAAGCTTGTCTACGACGTGCGCCCGGCGGGCGAAGGACAGATCGGCATCCTGAACGCCATCATCGTCTCCCTGGGCGGCGAGCCGGTGACGTTCCTGTCCGTCCCGTTCTGGAACAACTTCTTCCTCATGATCGTTCTGATCTGGATCCAGACGGGCTTTGCCATGGTCATCCTCTCCGCCGCCCTGCGCGGCATCCCCGAGGAAACCGTCGAGGCGGCCATCGTCGATGGCGCCAACCCCTTCCAGATCTTCTTCAAGATCAAGGTGCCGCAGATCATGGGCACCATCGTCGTCGTCTGGACGACCATCACCATCGTCGTTCTCAAGGTCTTCGACATCGTCTTCGCCATGACTAACGGGCAATGGGAGACGCAGGTTCTCGCCAACTACATGTACGACAAGCTTTTCCGCTCCAATGACTGGGGGGTGGGGTCGGCGTCCGCCATGGTCATCATGCTGCTGGTGACGCCGATCCTTGTCTGGAACGTCTACAACGCCCGGAAGGAGATGCGGTAATGGCCCGCGATCGGAGGAGCATATAATGGACGGTATTGCTGGCAAGAAATCCGGTCTCACCTGGGCGGTCCACATCTCGGTCGTCCTGCTCGTGGCGCTGTGGCTTTTCCCGACGCTGGGCCTTCTGATCTCGTCCTTCCGGACGGCCGATCAGATCGCGGCCTCGGGCTGGTGGGCCTCGCTGTTTCCCTCGGAACAGACGGTGCAATACCGCACCGGCGCCCCCGATACCCAGGTGCAGGAGGGCACGAGCTTCGTCATCGAAGGCAATGTCTTCGACGAGGCAGGCGAAGACCGCGCCGATATCTCCGCCTGGGGCACCAGTGCGCGCGACGTCTCTGCCTACGCGCCCGGCGACACGGCGGATATGGGCGATGACGGGCAGCTCACGCTTCAGGGCGACGGCACCTACCGCCTCGTGAACGATCAGGAATTCGAGGGCCGCCGGGGCGAGCGGATGTTCGTCACCAAGATAACCCCGCCGGAATTCACGCTTCAGAACTACCGAAACGTCCTCGGGCCCGAAAATCGCGAGGGCATGCTGAAGGCCTTCTTCAACACGCTGACGGTGACGATCCCGGCCACGATCATCCCGATCCTCGTCGCGGCATTCGCGGCGTACGCGCTGGCGTGGATGGATTTCCCGGGCCGCGCGCTTCTGATCGCCGCGGTCGTGGGGCTTCTCGTGGTGCCCCTGCAACTCGCCCTCATCCCGCTTCTGAAGCTTCACAACGAGGTGGGGATCGGAAAGGGCTATCTCGGGGTCTGGCTTGCCCATACCGGCTTCGGCCTGCCACTCGCGATCTATCTTTTGCGCAATTACATGGTCGGCCTTCCCCGCGACATCATCGAAAACGCCAAGGTCGACGGCGCCACGGATTTCCAGATCTTCATGAAGATCATCCTGCCGCTCTCGTTCCCCGCGCTTGCCTCCTTCGCGATCTTCCAGTTTCTCTGGACGTGGAACGACCTTCTCGTGGCGCTCGTCTTCCTGATCGACGCGACGGGAGAGACCACGGTGATGACGAAGCAGATCGTCGAACTCCTCGGCACGCGCGGCGGCAATTGGGAAATCCTCGCAACCTCGGCCTTCGTCTCGATCGCGGTGCCGCTGATCGTCTTCTTCGCGATGCAGCGCTACCTCGTGCGCGGCCTTCTCGCGGGGTCGGTCAAGTGAGTTTCGCAGAACCCATGCTCGAAGCGCGCTCGGTTCTCGCGCCGGATCCCGACTGGTGGCGCGGGGCGGTGATTTATCAGATCTACCCCCGCAGCTTCCAGGATTCGAACGGCGACGGGATCGGCGATCTGGCGGGCATCATCCACCGCCTGCCGCATGTTGCGGATCTCGGCGTCGATGCGATCTGGATCTCGCCGTTCTTCCCCTCGCCGATGCTCGATTTCGGCTATGACGTCTCCGCTTACCGCGACGTCGATCCGATGTTCGGCACGCTGGGGGATTTCGATGCGCTCATCAACCGCGCCCACGAGCTTGGGCTCAGGGTCCTGATCGATCTCGTCCTGTCCCACACCTCCGAAAGCCATCGCTGGTTCACCGAAAGCCGCTCGTCCCGCGACAACCCGCGGGCCGACTGGTATGTCTGGGCCGATGCCAAACCCGACGGCACGCCGCCCAACAACTGGCTGTCGATCTTCGGCGGCTCGGCCTGGGAATGGGACGGCGAGCGGATGCAGTACTACCTGCACAACTTCCTCGCCGAACAGCCCGACCTCAACCTCCACAACCCGGAAGTGCAGGACGAGCTTCTTGAAATTGCCCGGTTCTGGCTCACCCGCGGCGTCGACGGGTTCCGCCTAGACACGGTGAACTTCTACTTCCACGACCGCGCGCTGCGGGACAATCCGCCCCTCAGGCCGGAAGACCGGAACGACAGGACGGCCCCGTCGGTCAACCCCTACAACTTCCAGGATCACCTCTACGACAAGACCCAGCCGGAAAACATCGCCTTCCTGAAGCGCCTTCGCGCGCTCTGCGACGAGTTTCCCGATCGCACCACGGTTGGCGAGGTCGGCGAAAGCCAGCGTGGCATGGAAGTGCAGGCGGAATACACCAAAGGCAACGACCGGCTGCACATGTGCTACGACTTCGCGCTTCTGTCGAACGCAGAGCCGACGGGCACCTATGTCGCCGAGGTTCTGGAAAGGGCCAACGACATCGTGTCTGAGGGCTGGGCGTGCTGGGCCTATTCGAACCACGATGTCGTGCGCCACACGACGCGATGGGGGCTGTCGGAACCGGCACTTCGCGTCTACGCCGCGCTTCTCATGTCGATCCGGGGCTCGATCTGCCTCTACCAGGGCGAGGAACTCGGGCTGACCGAGGCCTATGTCGCCTTCGAGGAGTTGCAGGATCCCTACGGCAAACGCTTCTGGCCCAAGTTCAAGGGGCGCGACGGTTGCCGCACGCCGATGCCCTGGATCCGCGACAATCAGTATGGCGGCTTCACCGACGGCAAGCCCTGGCTGCCGGTGGCGATGGAACACCTGCAGCGCGCGGTGGGCGTGCAGTGGGACGATCCGGGCTCCACGCTCGCCTTCTACCAGAAGATGATCGCGTTCCGCGCGGCCCATCCGGCCCTCGCCAAGGGCACGCTCGATATCGTCGAGGCCGCCGACGACCGGCTGAGCTTCATTCGCGCACACGACGGCACGCGGCTTTTCTGCGCGTTCAACCTCTCGGGCGAAACGATCAGCTTCACCCGGCCAGAGGGCACGTGGCGGCAGGACAAGGGGGCCCCCTTCACGGCCGGGCTTCACAATGACATCGGCGCAGAACTTCCTGCGTGGCAGGCATTTTTCGCGATCGAAGAACAGGGCGACACCTGAGGAACGTGGCGGGGCGCACGGCTGACGCCCCGAGGGAGGAACAAAAAGATGGCTAACCTGAAGCTGACCGATGTGGGCAAGGCCTATGGCGGCACGGTCGAGGTGCTGAAAAACATCAACCTCGATATCAAGACAGGCGAACTCATCGTCTTCGTCGGGCCATCGGGCTGCGGTAAGTCCACGCTTCTCAGGATGATCGCCGGGCTCGAACAGATCACGAGCGGCACGCTCGAGATCGACGGAACGGTCGTCAACGACGTGCCGCCGTCAGAGCGTGGCATCGCCATGGTGTTCCAGTCCTACGCGCTCTACCCGCATATGACGGTCTACGACAACATGGCCTTCGCCCTGCGCCTTGCCAAGAAGCCGGAAGGCGAGATCCGCAAGGCCGTGGAAGCCGCGGCCGCGAAGCTCGACCTCACGCAATATCTCGACCGTCTGCCCAAGGCGCTCTCGGGCGGACAGCGCCAGCGCGTCGCCATCGGGCGCTCCATCGTCCGCGACCCCAAGGTGTTCCTTTTCGATGAACCGCTGTCGAACCTCGACGCCGCCCTGCGCGTCGCCACGCGGATCGAAATCGCGCAGCTGAAAGAGCAGATGCCGGAATCGACGATGATCTACGTCACCCACGATCAGGTCGAGGCGATGACGCTTGCGACCCGCATCGTCGTCCTGGCGAACAAGGGCATCGCCCAGGTGGGCTCGCCCCTGGAACTCTACGAACGCCCCAAAAGCGAATTCGTGGCCCAGTTCATCGGCTCGCCCGCGATGAACCTCCTCGACGGCGAGATCGTGGGCACCGGCGAACAGACCCGCGTTCAGGTCGACGGCGAGGGCATCGCGGTTTCGAATGTGCCTACGGAAGCGGGCGACATGGGCAAGCGGGTGCGCATCGGCATCCGGCCCGAGGATTTCGTCGAAACCGACGGCGAAAGCATCTATGACGGCCGCGTCGATTACATCGAGGCCCTGGGCGAGGTCACGATCCTCTATTTCGAGCGGCGCACCAACGGCGACCAGGTGCTCGCGAAACTCGCGGGGATCCACGACGAGGTGCGCGGCAAGGATGTGAAACTGACGGCGGACCCGGCCAAGGTTCACATCTTCCACGACGGCAAGTCATTGCTCTACCGCTGATCCGGCGGAGCGCGCGCCAGGCGCGCGCACACCTTCTGGCACTGCGTGCGGATTGGGGCCGTCTGCCCCCAAACCCCCGAGAGTGCTTTCACCAAAATGAACGAGGCGCCTTCATTTTGGTGAAAATACTCCGGGGTGCGGGGCGGAGCCCCGCATCGGTCGGCGCGCCGAAGGCGCGGCGAAACCGTTCCTGTCAGAGTGCCTTTTCCAGCCAGCCTTCTAGCCAGTGGATGTCGTACTCCCCCGCCAGGATATCGGCTTCGTCGAGCAGCGCGTGGAAGAGCGGCACCGTCGTGTCGATCCCGTCGATGATCAGCTCTCCAAGCGCCCGGTCGAGCCGCGCCAGCGCCTCGGGCCGGTCGCGGCCATGCACGATCAGCTTGCCGATCAGGCTGTCGTAATAGGGCGGGATGGAATAGCCGTCATAAAGCGCGGAATCCATCCTGACGCCCAGGCCGCCCGGCGCGTGATACTGGGTGATCCGCCCCGGGGAGGGCGCGAAATTCGGCAGCTTCTCGGCGTTGAGCCGCACCTCGATGGCGTGGCCGTTGACCTGAAGATCCTCCTGCCGGAATTCCAGCGGCAGCCCCGCCGCCACCCGGATCTGTTCGCGCACCAGGTCGACGCCGAAGATCGCCTCGGTCACCGGATGCTCGACCTGAAGCCGCGTGTTCATCTCGATGAAATAGAATTCCCCGTTCTCGTAGAGGAACTCGATCGTGCCCGCGCCGATATAGTTGATCGAGGCCACTGCATCGGCACAGATCTTGCCGATCCGCGCCCGCGTCTCCGCATCGATCGCCGGGCCCGGCGCCTCCTCGAACACCTTCTGGTGGCGGCGCTGCAGCGAACAGTCCCGCTCGCCCAGATGCACCGCGCGGCCCTTGCCGTCGCCGAACACCTGGATCTCGATATGCCGGGGCTGGCCGAGGTATTTCTCGATATAGACCTCGTCATTGCCGAAGGCCGATTTGGCCTCGGCCCGCGCCGTGCGGAAGGCGCTTTCAAGCTCGGCCGAGGTGCGCGCAAGCTTCATGCCGCGCCCGCCGCCGCCCGCCGTCGCCTTGATGATCACCGGATAGCCGATGTCGTCGGCCACCTTCATCGCGACTTCCATGTCGGGCACGCCGCCATCGGAGCCCGGCACGCAGGGCACGCCCAGCTTCTTCATCGTCTCCTTCGCGGTGATCTTGTCGCCCATGATGCGGATATGTTCCGCCGTGGGGCCGATGAAGGTGATCTCGTGGTCCTCCACGATCTGCACGAAGGCCGCGTTCTCGGACAGAAAGCCATAGCCGGGATGGATCGCCTGGGCGCCGGTGATCTCGCAGGCCGAGATGATCGCGGGCATCGACAGGTAGCTTTGCGAGCCGGGCGGCGGGCCGATACAGACGCTTTCATCCGCCATCCGCACATGCATCGCATCGGCATCCGCCGTCGAATGCACTGCGACCGAGGCGATGCCCATCTCGCGGCAGGCGCGGATCACGCGCAGGGCGATCTCGCCCCGGTTCGCGATAAGGATCTTGTCGAACATGATTACTCGACGATCATCAGGGGCGCGCCGAATTCGACCGGGGCGCCGTCTTCCACGAGGATGCGCTTCACAGTCCCGGCCTTGGGGGCGGGAATGTGGTTCATCGTCTTCATGGCCTCGACGATCATGAGCGTCTGGCCTTCGGAAACCGTTTCGCCCACCGAGACGAAGGGCTGCGCGCCCGGTTCGGGCGACAGATAGGCCGTGCCCACCATCGGCGAGGTGACGGCGCCGGGCAGGCTGGCGGGGTCGCCGCCGTCGCCGGCGGCAGGGGCCGGGGCCGCCGCCGGTGCGGCCGGGGCAGGCGCGGCTGCCGGGGCCGCCGCCACCGGTGCGGCGATCGCCACCGTCCCGCGGCTCACGCGCACGTTCAGGCTGTCATTCTCTCCGTATTCCCGCTTGACCTGAAGCTCGGTCAGGTCGTTCTCGCGCAAAAGCTCTGCAAGGGAGCGGATGAAATCCACGTCCGACTTAAAGGGCTTGTCCGCCATGTGCTGTCCCCGCTGATCACTGCCCCGGGCCCTGTCTGCCCGATCTTGTCGTTCCGGTATACGCGAGCGATTCCGAGGAGAAAAGCGTGAACCGCCCAAAGTTCGGGCAACCTCCGCCACCATCGTGGCATTACGAAAACGCCGGCGCGCCGCGGCCGTCGCCAAAAAATTTACCAGTTGATAAAAAAATTTCGCCTTGGCACTCTTCCCGAAGATACACGGCAGGACGGGGAGAGAGATGTCCAACAGCCCAACGACGCCCGGCATCGTGGCCGGCCGCCTTTCCGACGCGGCACTTGCCGAGAACTTCTCCGATCTGCATGCGCCCTTCGACGCCCACGAGGCGGCGGTGGCGGCGGATCGCTGTTACTTCTGCCATGACGCGCCCTGCGTCACGGCCTGCCCGACGGATATCGACATTCCGATGTTCATCCGCCAGATCCAGACCGGCCATGCCGAAGGCGCGGCGAAGACGATCCTCGACCAGAACATCCTGGGCGGCATGTGCGCCCGGGTCTGCCCGACCGAGACACTGTGCGAGGAGGTCTGCGTGCGCGAGGTGGCCGAGGGCAAGCCGGTCGAGATCGGGCGGCTCCAGCGCTTCGCGACCGATACGCTGATGGCGAAGGGGGTGCATCCCTTCACGCGCGCGGCCCCCACGGGCAAGCGCATCGCCGTTGTCGGCGCGGGGCCGGCGAGCCTCGCCTGCGCGCACAGGCTTGCGATGAAGGGCCATGACGTGGTGATCCACGAGGCGCGGGAAAAACCGGGTGGCCTCAACGAATACGGGATCGCGAGCTACAAGACGGTGGGCGGTTTCGCGCAGGCCGAGGTGGACTGGCTGATGCAGATCGGCGGCATCGAAACGGTGTACGGCGCGGCCCTCGGGCAGACGCTCTCTCTCGAAGCGCTGATCGAGGATTTCGACGCGGTGTTTCTCGGGATCGGTCTTCAGGGTGTGAACGCGCTGCGCGCGGAGGGCGAGGCGGCCGATGGCGTGCGCGACGCCGTCGATTTCATCGCCGATCTGCGCCAGGCCGCGGATCTGTCCGACCTGCCCGTGGGCCGCAACGTCGTGGTGATCGGGGGGGGGATGACAGCGGTGGACGCCGCCGTGCAGTCGAAGCTTCTGGGGGCCGAGACGGTGACGATCGCCTACCGCCGCGGGCAGGAGAAGATGCCGGCCAGCCGCTTCGAACAGGATCTCGCGTCCTCGAAGGGGGTGCGGATCGTGGCGAATGCCCGCCCCGTGGCGGTGCATGGTGCGGGCGCCGCGGCCGAGGTGGAGTTCGAATATACCCGCGACAGCGGCGGCGGGCTCGAAGGCACGGGCGAAACCTTCCGCATCCCCGCCGATCAGGTGCTGAAGGCGATCGGCCAGACGCTCGAGGGCGCGCCCGAGGGGCTTCAGCTCGACGGCGGGAAGATCGCCGTGACCGGCTCGGGGCGCACGAGTCGCGCGGGCGTCTGGGCCGGGGGCGACTGTGCCGCAGGCGGCGATGACCTGACCGTGACTGCGGTGGCGGAAGGCCGCGATGCGGCGGAAGACATCGACGCAACCCTCCGCGCGGGGTGAGAAACGTGGTATGAGTATTTGTGCCAAAATGAAGGGGTAGCCGAGATGCGAGATCCGCGACCCACGGGGCCTGAAAGGTGAGGCGGCCCGAGCTTCCGGCCGAGGGCGGCTGCCGCTGCGGCGCGCTGCGCGTGCGGATGACCGAGCCGCCGATGATCACCTCGGCCTGCCACTGCACCGGATGTCAGAAGATGACCGGCAGCGCCTTTTCCCTGACGATCACGCTGCCCGCCTCTGGGCTCGAGGTGATCCGGGGCGAAAGCGTTCAGGGCGGGCTGAAGGGCGACGAAGTCACTCACCACCACTGCCCGGACTGCCTGTCCTGGGTCTTTACCACCGCGAAGGGGCTTGAAGGTTTCGTGAACCTGCGCGCCACGATGCTCGACGATCCGACATGGTTCGAACCCTTCATCGAACTCCAGACGGCAGAGCGCCTGCCCTGGGTGCCGCCGCTGGCGGAACACGGGTTCGCGCGCTTCCCGGACGTGACCGACTACATGGCCCTCGCGGCGGACTACGCCGGGCATCTCGATGCGAAGGATCGCCCCCCCGGATGACCGATCCCAACCCCACCATCGCGGCTCATTATGGCCATGCCGGCCTTTATGACCGCATCCTCGCGGCCCTGGGCGCGGCCGGGCATGACGCCGGGGCACTCACGCCCGACCATCTGAAGCCGGTGGACGAGTTCCATATCGGCGGCGTCGCCGCGACAGAGGCGCTTCTTGGCCCGCTGAGGATCGGGGCGGGCACCCGCGTGCTCGATCTCGGGTCGGGCATCGGCGGGCCTGCGCGCTTCATCGCCACCCGCTACGGCGCGGAGGTGACGGGGATCGACCTGACCCCCGAATTCGTCGCGGTGGCAAAGCGGCTGTCGGATCTTGTGGGGGTGACGGCGGATTTCGTGGAAGGCAGCGTTCTCGATCTGCCGTTCGGGGATAACAGCTTCGATCTCCTGACGCTCCTCCATGTCGGCATGAACCTTCCCGACAAGCCGCGCCTTTTCGCCGAGGCCGCGCGCGTCATGGCCCCGGGCGCGCGCTTCGCCGTCTACGATGTCATGCGCTTCGGCGATCACCCCGAATTCCCGCTGCCCTGGGCCAGCGCGCCCGAAGGTTCGTTCCTCGATGCGCCCGAGGCCTATCTCGCCGCGGCCGAGGCGGCGGGCCTGGGCCTTCAGCACCGCGCCGACCGGGGAGAGGTCGCGCGCGCCTTCTTCGCCGATCTTCAGGCGAAGGTGGCCGCGGAAGGCGCCCCTCCCATCGGCCTGCCGATCCTCATGGGCGAGGACGCGGCGGCCAAGATCGGCAACATGGTGCGTGCGGTGAACGCAGGCCATATCCAGCCCGTCGAGATGGTTTTCGCGGCGGAGCCCACAGCATGAAGACAACCCGGAAAGGAGGCTGACCATGGCCGACCTCAGCACCAACTTCGTAGGGATCAAATCCCCGAACCCGTTCTGGCTCGCTTCCGCGCCACCCACGGACAAGGAATACAACGTCGTGCGCGCCTTCAAGGCGGGCTGGGGTGGTGTCGTGTGGAAGACGCTGGGGCTCGATCCCCATATCGTCAACGTGAACGGCCCGCGTTACGGCGTCGTCTACGGGGCCGACCGGCGCGTTCTGGGCCTCAACAATATCGAACTCATCACCGACCGCCCGCTCGAGGTGAACCTGCGCGAAATCAAGCAGGTCAAGCGCGACTGGCCCGACCGCGCCATGGTCGTCTCGCTCATGGTGCCGTGCGAGGAATGGGCCTGGAAGGAAATCCTGCCCAAGGTCGAAGACACCGGGGCGGACGGCATCGAACTCAACTTCGGCTGCCCCCACGGGATGAGCGAACGCGGCATGGGCTCCGCCGTCGGCCAGGTGCCGGAATATATCGAGATGGTCACGCGCTGGTGCAAGGCGCACACCCGCATGCCGGTGATCGTGAAGCTGACGCCCAACATCACCGATATCCGCTTTCCGGCGCGGGCGGCCCATGCGGGCGGGGCGGATGCGGTGTCGCTCATCAACACCGTCTCCTCGATCACCTCGGTGAACCTCGACACGATGAGCCCCGAGCCCTCGATCGACGGCAAGGGCTCCCACGGCGGCTATTGCGGCCCCGCGGTCAAACCCATCGCGCTCAACATGGTGGCCGAAATCGCCCGTGATCCCGAAACGCAGGGCCTGCCGATCTCCGGCATCGGCGGGGTCACGACCTGGCGTGACGCGGCGGAGTTCCTGGCCCTGGGCGCGGGCAACGTTCAGGTCTGCACTGCGGCGATGACCTACGGCTTCCGCATCGTCGAGGAAATGAAGCGGGGGCTGTCGGACTGGATGGATGGCGCGGGCTATGCGGGCGTTTCCGATGTGGTGGGCCGCGCCGTCCCCAACGTGACCGACTGGCAGTACCTCAACCTCAACTACATCACCAAGGCGCGCATCGATCAGGATCTCTGCATCAAGTGCGGGCGCTGTTTCGCGGCCTGCGAGGATACCTCGCACCAGGCGATCGTCATCAACGAGGGCCGCACCTTCGAGGTGATCGACGAGGAATGCGTGGCCTGCAACCTCTGCGTCGATGTCTGCCCCGTCGAGGGCTGTATCACGATGGAAGAGCTTCAGCCGGGCATGGTCGACAAGCGCACCGGCAAGGTCGTCGAGACGAAATACGCCAACTGGACGACCCATCCGAACAACCCCGCGGCTAAGGCGGCCGAGTAAGGGGGGGCAGGGCGCGCGGCCATCCGCGCGCCCGCTTTGCTCAGGCGATCATCTCGACGCCGAAATCCGACAGTGTCAGCGAGGTGTCCACGCCGTCCCAGGTGTTCTCGACCCGAACCGTGCCCGATCCGCCGACAAGCGCGAGGTCGAGCACCGTGGCGGTGCCCTCCTGCGTCGCCATCAGAAGCATCATCTCGATTTCCCAGTCCTCGACATCGTCGCCAACCTCGATCCGGTCCTTGCCAAGCTCGAAATCCATGATCGTGTCGTTACCCTCGAACCCGTCGAAAACGAAGGTATCGGCCCCGCCGATCACCGTCACCAGATCGGAATAGTCGCGCACGTCACCCCAGAGGATGTCGTCATTCGGGCTGCTGACCAGCGTGTCGTCGCCTCCCGTGACCGTCACGGCATGATCCGTCGACGTGACGGCGCCGAAATCGCCGATCAGAACGCTGCTGATCCCGTCTGCCTCGATCCGGTCGTTGCCGCCGGTGATCGAGGGGGTCACGTCGTCCCCGACCTCGGGCGCCACCTCGAAGGTTACCGTGATCGCATCGCCCACCAGAAGGTCGGTGGAGCCGATCCCGCCATCGATCGAATCGTTGCCGAAGGTCACCGACGGCAGATCGCTGCCGCTGTCGATCACCATCGTCACCGACATCGCATCGCCCGCGATCGTGTTCGTGCCGTTGTTGCCGCCATCGAGGCCGGGGCGGAAGTCGCCCTCGTCCCCGGCCACGACGACACCGCCATTGGTCACGACGAGATCCTCGAAATCGCCCGAGATCCGGTTATCGCCGCCGTCGCCGCCGTCGATGAAGTCGTTTCCGGCGACATACGGGGCCGATCCCGTGCCGCCCTCCGTCAGCGTTCCGTCGGTTTCCCCGAAGCCCGCATTCGCGAACCCGGATTTGCCCTTGCCGCTATCGGCGCCCGTGGTGTCGCCCAGATAGATCTCGTCGTGGCCAAGGCCGCCCGCGATCAGATCGCTGCCATCCCCGCCGATCAGGCGATCGTTGGCAGTGCTGTCGGACCGAACCTCGTCATCCCCACCGCCTGCATCGACATGATAGCCGACCGGCAAACCGGACGATCCGATAAACTCCAGCAATTTCAGATTGTTGCTGCCGCCGCCGAATTTCAGAAAGGCGACGTCTCCTTTGAAGGGCGAAGAAATCTCCCTTACGCGCATGATGTACTCCTGTTTCCCCAGAGCGCAAAACCGCACCAGATCGGGTCAACAGCGATGGCAGCGGGCCCGGCACGTCCATGCCAAGCCCATGAAATATCGGGAACAGTGCTGTCACCTCTGGCAGTCAGACCAGACCGGGCGGTCCTCGGAACTCCTTTTGCAAAGTCCAATCCCACCCGTACTCAGCACTGACACGACTGTATTGCCGCACGCTTTACCAGGCAAAGAAAATCCTTTGTAATCACAAGGACAATCAAGTGAACGAATGCGAACAATGCCTGGGGCGCAGGGGCGTGCAGGCTGTCGCGAAGGGGGGCACCACATGATCGAGCGGCTCGACCACATCAACATCCGCACCGCGCGCATCGACGCGATGATCGCCTGGTATGGCGAGGTTCTGGGCATGCACCCGGGCCCGCGCCCCGCCTTCGATATCCCCGGCGCCTGGATCTATGCGGGCGATCAGGCGGCGGTTCACCTCGTGGAGGTTCCGGTGCCGCCGACCGACCCGGGCACCGATCTAAAGCTCGAACACGGCGCCTTCCGCGCGACCGGGCTGAAGGAATTCCTTGCGCTTCTGGAGCCACGCGGCGAACGCTACGAACTCACCCGCATCCCGGATTTCCGGATCATCCAGGTGAATGTCTGGGATCCTGACGGCAACCACCTGCACATCGATTTCGATCTGGGCGAGGACGAGGCGATGCGCGCGGAGGCCCCGTGAAGGAAACCGTTCTCCCCGACACCCCCGATGCGCGCTCCCCGGCCGGGGCAGAGATACGCTTCATCATGGATGGCCCCGCCGGAAACATGATCCACAGCACGGTGCCACCGGGCCAGGTCAACCGCGCGACAATTCATGCGACGGTCAGCGAGTTCTGGCATGTCCTCGATGGCGCGGGCGAGATCTGGCGGCGGGACGGGGCGGAAGAGCGCATCACGCCGCTCACTCCCGGCGTCTCCATCGACATCCCCGTCGGCACGGCCTTTCAGTACCGCGCGGCCGCGGGCGTGCCGCTTCGCTTCATCTGCATCACCATGCCGCCCTGGCCGGGCGATCACGAGGCCACGCATCTCGACGGGCCCTGGGTGCCCACGGTCTGAGCGTCAGGATTTCGGCGGATCGCCCGTTTCCATCGGGGCCGCCGGATCCGCCGCCCACTCTTCCAGCGATCCGATATAGACGGCCACGTCCTCGAACCCCACACGTGTCATCGCGAAGGCCGACAGCGACGCCAGGATGCCGCCCCCGCAATAGGTGATCGCCCGCGCCGCGCGGTCGCCGGGCAAATGCTCCGCCAGCGCCGCGTCCGGCAGAAACCGCCCGCTTGCATCGAGAAGATCCATCCCCGGCTGGTGCTCGGCCCCGGCGATATGTCCGGGCCGGGCATACATCTGCACGTCGCCGCGGTAGATCTCGGCAGGAAGCGTGTCGATCACCCGCTGCGCGGGATCGCCAAGCGCCGCCGTCACCGCGTCCCGGTCCGCCATCAGGCGAGGCCGGGGGCGCGCCGTCAGGTGCCGCGCCTCCGCAGTCTCGGCCCCGCCGCGCAGAGCGCCGCCTGCCGCCGCCCAGGCCGCAAGGCCGCCGTCGAGCAGCGCGGCATCGTCATGGCCGATCCAGCGCAGCATCCACCAGACACGCGCGGCCCAGGCCTGGCCATTCCTGTCGTAAAGCACCACGCGGGTGCGATCCCCGACGCCGAGGTCCGCCATCGCCGCGGCGAATTGCCCGGGCGCGGGCAGGGCGAAGGCAAGGCGGCTTTCCGCATCCCGCAGCGCGCCGGTCAGATCGGCGAACCCCGCCCCGGGGATGTGGCTGTCTAGATAATCCGCGCGCCCGCTCTCGACGCGCATGCCGCCGTCGGGCAAGTCGATCATGCGCACCGAACAGTCCAGAACCACCGTGGCCGGATCGTCCAGCCGGGCGGCAAGCCAGCCGGGCGTTACAAGCTGATCCATGGGCGAAGGTTACACCGGGTCATCCGGTGAAACCCTGCGCCAGATCAATCAGCGCGCCACGTCCACCGTCGCCGTATCAAGCGGCATTTCGATCCGGCGCAGCGCGGCAACCTGCTCGGCGGCGCGTTCGCTCGCCGACGGCGGCACCTCGTAGGGATCGGCGGGCCGCGCCTCCGGTCGGGGCGACACGACCGGCGCCTGGGCCGAGCTGTCATCGGTCTGCTGTACAGGTTCGGCCGGCCCGGCCTCGACGGGCACGGCCTGCGCCGCCCCGCGCGCGCGGTCCAGGATCGAGGCTTCGAAAGCCGGCGGCGGCCCGGCCGGTGCGGTCGGGTCGGAAAAGACGGCCGGTGGAACGGCGGGTTCGGCACCCGGGTTCGGCGCCTCGGCCACGGCCTGACGCGCGCGGTCGGCGGCCTGAGGCGGCAGGGCGGGGCGCTGTGTTTCCGCGGCGGCCGGCCGCGCCGCCTCTGTCGCGGGCGGGCGGAAAGAGGGCGCGGCGTCGCTCTGCCGCACGTCACCTGATATCGGCGGGCCCGGCCCGCCGGGCGCAATTGGACCTATCTGGGGTATCATCCCACTCTCCTTTTCAAGCCCCCAAGCGAACCGGAGCCTAAGCTCAGTTTCTTGACGGGGTCTTAATATCCACAAGAGATTGCGGGAAAGGTTAACGGGGCTCCAGCGCCCGGCGGTAAAAGCCCGTCAGAAACGCCTCGGCCTCGGAAAACGGATCCGCCCCGCCGCCGAGGATGCCCCGCACCTGAACGTCGAAATCCGCGTAATGCTGGGTCGTCGCCCAGATCGAGAAGATCAGGTGATGGGGGTCGTGGGGCGCGATCCGCCCCGCCTCGGCCCAGCCCCCGATCACCGCCGCCTTCTCGTCGACCAGCGCCTTCAGAGGCCCTTCGATCTGGTCGAGGATGCGCGGCGCGCCCTGCACGATCTCGTTGGCGAAAAGCCGGCTTTCGCGCGGATAATCCCGCGCCATCCTCAGCTTCAGCCGGACATACCCCACGATCTCGTCCACCGGGTCGCCCCCCGGATCGAGCCGGCGCAACGGGTCGAGCCAGGTATCCATCAGCCCCGACAGAAGCGAGATGTGGATCGCCTCCTTCGACGGAAAATAATAAAGCAGGTTGGGCTTAGACAAGCCCGAGGCCTGCGCGATCTGATCCAGCGTCGCCCCCCGGAACCCGTGCTGCGAAAAGACATCGAGCGCGGCCTCGAGGATCACGCCGGTGTTCTTTTTCTGGATGCGCGTCTTCGGGGCGGGCTCGGTCATGGGGCGAGCCTTGCCCGGATTTTACCAACCGGTCAAATAGTTTGGCGCGCCCCGGGCCGTTTGCCGTGATTTCCAATTGACGCCTGCCGGGCTTCGTGGTCGCCTCCCATTTGACCGTTTGGTCAGATTCTCATCACGAAGGAGACAGCCATGCCCGCCCCCGGAGAGAACCTGAAAATCAACGGCGACCGGCTTTGGGACAGCCTGATGGAGATGGCGAAGATCGGCCCCGGCATCGCGGGCGGCAACAACCGCCAGACGCTGACCGACGAAGATGCCGAAGGGCGCGCGCTGTTCAAGTCCTGGTGCGATGCGGCGGGGCTGACGATGGGCGTCGACGAGATGGGCAACATGTTCGCCCGCCGGGAAGGAACGGATCCCGAGGCGCTTCCGGTCTATGTCGGCTCCCACCTCGACACCCAGCCCACGGGCGGGAAATACGACGGGGTGCTGGGCGTCCTGGGCGGGCTCGAGATCATCCGCACGCTGAACGATCTGGGCATCAGGACGAAGCACCCGATCGTGGTGACGAACTGGACGAACGAAGAGGGTACGCGCTACGCGCCCGCGATGCTGGCCTCTGGCGTGTTTGCGGGCAAGCATGATCGGGACTGGGCCTATGACCGGGTCGATGCCGAGGGCAAGCGTTTCGGCGACGAGCTGGAGCGGATCGGCTGGAAGGGCGATGAAAAGGTTGGGGACCGGAAGATGCATGCGTTCTTCGAGCTTCATATCGAACAGGGCCCGATCCTGGAGGCCGAAGGCAAGGACATCGGTGTGGTGACGCATGGCCAGGGCCTGCGCTGGATCGAATGCACGATCACGGGAAAGGAAAGCCACACAGGCTCCACGCCCATGCATATGCGCAAGAATGCGGGGCGGGGGCTCGCGCTGGTGACCGAGCTTGTCCACGAAATCGCGATGAAGAACCAGCCCAACGCCGTGGGCGCGATCGGCCATATCGACGTCTACCCGAACTCGCGCAACATCATCCCCGGCAAGGTCGTCTTCACGATCGACATGCGCACCCACATCCTCGACAAGCTGAACGCCATGGTCGCGGAGCTGATGGAACGCGCGCCGAAGCTCTGCGAGGGGATCGGCGTGGAATTCGCCGCCGAAATCGTCGGCCAGTTCGATCCGCCCGCTTTCGACGAAGGCTGCGTCAAGGCCGTGCGCGATGCGGCCGATCGCCTGGGCTACAGCCATATCGATATCGTTTCGGGCGCGGGGCATGACGCCTGCTGGATCAACGATGTGGCGCCGACGGCGATGGTGATGTGCCCCTGCGTCGATGGCCTCTCGCATAACGAGGCGGAGGAGATTTCGCCCGAATGGGCGGCGGCGGGGACGAATGTGCTGTTCCACGCGGTGGTGGAGACGGCGGGGATCGTGGAGTGAGCGGCCACGCTTCGAGTCCCACAGTCCCGGGCTTGACCCGGGACCTCTTGGCCGCGGTTGGACGAGGCCCCGGATCAAGTCCGGGGCTTCGTTTACGCCCTGTTAACCTTGTGCCGGCATGCCAGGCGGATGGCGTACCACGTCTACATCCTGTCCTGTGCGTCAAATACGGCGATCTACATCGGCTCGACGCAGGACCTTCCACAGCGGCTCGAACAGCATCGCAGCGGGGCCGGTGGTACGCATACGGCAAAGTACCGTATCAGGAAGCTCGTCCATCTCGAGACCTACGGGACGCGCGCAGAGGCGTTGGAGCGCGAGCGCAAGCTGAAACGCTGGCGGCGGGCGTGGAAGAACGATCTGATCGCGGCGGCCAATCCCGGATGGCGCGACCTTTCGATGGAGAGGTCCTTCCTGTAGCCTGCGCTGGAGCCGAGGTCCCGGATCAGGTCCGGGACTGCGCCAGGACGGGAGACAGGACATGACCCAGCACGACATAACCCTCGACGAAACCCAGCTTCGGATCGACCTCGCCGCCGCGATCCGGCTCTCCTGCCGCGCCGACTGGCACGAGGGCGTGGCGAACCATTTCTCCGTCGCGGTCTCGGCGGACGGCAAGAAGTTCCTGATGAACCCCCGCTGGGTGCACTGGAGCCGGGTGCGCGCGTCGGACCTGATCCTCTGCGACGCCGACGACCCCGAGACGATGAACCGCCCCGACGCGCCCGACCCCTCCGCCTGGTCGATCCACGGCGCGATCCACCGCAATCTGCCGCAGGCCCGCGTCGCGCTTCACATCCATCCGCCCTATTGCACCGCGCTTGCGGGGCTGAAGGATCCGCGCATCCTGCCGATCGACCAGGTGACCGCGCGGTTTTACAACCGGCTGGCCTATGACCTGAGTTTCGGCGGAATCGCGAACGATGCGGCGGAGGGCGAACGGATCGCGGCCACCATCGGCAACCACGGCGCGGTGATGATGCAGAACCACGGGGTGACGACCTTCGCCGCCACCGTGGCCGAGGCCTGGGACGCGCTCTATCACCTCGAACGCGCGGCGCGGACGATGGTGCTCGCTTACCAGACCGGCCAGCCCCTGGCGGTGATGCCCGACGACCTGGCCGAAGAGACGGCGGCCGAGTGGCACACGGTGAAGGAGGCCGAGTTCGCCCATTTCGCCGAAATGAAACGGATCCTCGATCGCGAGGCGCCCGACTACAAGGACTGAGGGGCGAGGGGGCGCTGCCCCCGCCGCCCGTGCCGGGCGGCCCCCCGGAGTATTGAGACCAAAATGAAGGGGCGGAACGGCCCCGGGATCAGGGAGACGAAGATGAGCACGGTGATCAAGGGCGGCACGGTCGTCACGGCGGATCTGACCTACGCGGCGGACGTGAAGATCGAGGGCGGGCGGATCGTGGAGATCGGGCCGGATCTGTCGGGCGACGAGGTGCTCGATGCCGCGGGATGCTATGTCATGCCCGGCGGGATCGATCCGCACACCCATCTCGAGATGCCCTTCATGGGCACCTATTCCTCGGACGATTTCGAAAGCGGCACGCGCGCGGCGCTCGCGGGCGGCACGACCATGGTCGTCGATTTCGCGCTGCCCTCGCCCGGCCAGGGGCTTCTGGACGCGATCGGGATGTGGGACAACAAATCGACCCGCGCCAATTGCGACTATTCCTTCCACATGGCGATCACCTGGTGGGGCGAACAGGTCTTCGACGAAATGCCGAAGGTGGTGGAGCGGGGCATCAACACCTTCAAGCACTTCATGGCCTACAAGGGCGCGCTCATGGTCAATGACGACGAGATGTACGCCTCCTTCCGGCGCTGCGGCGAGATCGGGGCGATCCCGCTCGTCCATGCCGAGAACGGCGATGTGGTGGCCGAACTTCAGCGCAAGCTGATGGAGGAGGGCAATAACGGCCCCGAAGGCCACGCCTACAGCCGCCCGCCCGAGGTCGAAGGCGAGGCCACGAACCGGGCGATCATGATCGCCGATATGGCGGGCGTGCCCCTGTATGTCGTGCACACCTCCTCGGAAGATGCCCACGAGGCGATCCGCCGCGCGCGCCAGGCCGGGCGCCGGGTCTGGGGAGAGCCGCTGATCCAGCACCTGACGCTCGATGAGACCGAGTATTTTCACGAGGACTGGGATCATGCCGCCCG
Source organism: Ovoidimarina sediminis (assembly GCF_032586175.1). NCBI lineage: Bacteria > Pseudomonadati > Pseudomonadota > Alphaproteobacteria > Rhodobacterales > Roseobacteraceae > Ovoidimarina > Ovoidimarina sediminis. The sequence continues at coordinate 21,750 of NZ_JAWHTE010000016.1, read as the reverse complement.
CCGCGTGATGAGCCCGCCCTTCCGCAACAAGAAGCACCAGGACAGCCTCTGGGCCGGCCTGCAATCCGGTTCGCTGTCGGTCGTGGCGACCGATCACTGCGCCTTCACCACCGAGCAGAAGCGTTACGGCGTCGGCGATTTCACCCAGATCCCGAACGGCACCGGCGGGCTTGAAGACCGGATGCCGATGCTCTGGACCCACGGGGTCGCGACCGGGCGGCTCACGCCGAACGAATTCGTCGCCGTCACCTCGACCAATATCGCCAAGATCCTCAACATCTATCCCCGGAAGGGCGCGGTTCTCGTGGGCGCCGATGCCGATCTCGTGGTCTGGGATCCGGCGAAGGAAAAGACGATCAGCGCAGAAACCCAGCAATCGGCGATCGATTACAACGTCTTCGAAGGCAAGCATGTGAAGGGCTTGCCGCGCTTCACCCTCAGCCGCGGCAAGGTGGCGATCCACGATGGCGAGGTGCGCACGGAGGAAGGCCACGGCGAATTCGTCCCGCGCCCCGCGGGCCAGAGCGTCACAAAGGCGCTCTCGACCTGGAAGGAGCTGACCGCGCCCCGGAAGGTGGAGCGGACGGGGATCCCCGCCAGCGGGGTCTGAGCGCGCCATGGGCGGGCTCACTGCCGACGAGGAGGCCGCGATGCGGGCCGCCGCCGATCTGGCGGTGTCCTACCGGCAGGGGCTGCCCGACCGGCCGGTACCGGCGCAATCAAGCCACGATGATATCATCGCGGCCTTCCGCACGCCGCTGGCCGATGCGGGCCAGCCCGCCGAAGCGGTGATCCGCGCGCTGGCCGAGACGGCCGATCCCGGGATCGCGGGCATGAGCTCTCCCAATTTCTACGGCTATGTCCTGGGCGGCTCGATGCCGGTGGGCGTGGCGGCGGACATGCTCGTCTCCGCCTGGGGGCAGAATGCGGGGTCTTCGGTCGAAACCCCGGCGATCACCGGGATGGAGCGCGCGGTCTGCGACTGGATCCTCGATCTGCTCGATCTGCCCCTGGACAGCGGTGTGGGGCTCGTCACCGGCGCGACGGTCGCGAATACGCAAGGCGTGATGGCGGCGCGGCACGCGCTTCTGGCCCGGCAAGGCTGGGATGTGGAGGAAAAGGGGCTTTACGGCGCCCCCGAGATCCCGGTGCTGATCGGGGCCGAGGCGCATTCGGCCCCGTTTGCGGCGCTGCGCTACGCCGGGCTCGGCGCGGGCCGGGCCTCCCGCGTGGCGACGGACGATGAGGGCCGGATCCGGCCCGACGCCTTCGCCGAGGCGCTGGAGGCCACGACCGGCCCGCCGCTCGCGATCCTGCAGGCCGGCCAGATCAACACGGGCGCCTTCGATCCCTTCGCCGAGCTCATTCCGATGATCCATGCCCGGGGCGGCTGGGTGCATGTTGACGGGGCGTTCGGGCTCTGGCTTCGGGCTGTACCTGAGTTGCAGGGCAGGCTCGCGGGCGTCGGCGCGGCCGATAGCTGGGCCACCGACCTTCACAAGTGGATCAACGCGCCCTTCGATGCGGGCGCCGTGATCGTGCGGGATCGCGCGCCGCTGGTGGCGTCGATGACGGCGCGCGGGGCCTATCTGCCCGACGAAGGCGCTGAATGGATCCCCACGGATTCGACGCTGGAACTCAGCCGCCGGGCGCGCGGCGTGCCAAGCTATGCGATCTTCCGCCATCTCGGGCGGTCGGGGGTGCGGGAGATGGTGGCGCGGCATTGCCGGCTTGCCGCCGAACTCGCGCGCGAGCTGGCGCGGGAGCCGGGCCTTCGCGTTCTGAACGCGGTGCATTCCAACCAGGTGGCGCTGACCTGTGGCGAGACGGATGCGGAGACCGACGCGGTGCTGGCCGAGGTGCAGGGCCGGGGGCGCGTGTACCCCACTCACGGCGAATGGCGCGGACGGCGGATTATCCGTTGCTCCATAATCGGTTACGCGACGAAGGAGACGCATACGCGGCTTCTGGCCGACGAGATCAGGCAGGCGTGGCGCAAGGTGCGGGAGGCGGCATGACACAGGTGGCGCTGGTGATCGGCGGCGGAAGCGGCATGGGGGCGGATTGCGCCCGGCGGCTGAAGGCCGACGGGTTCGAGATCGGCGTGATGTCGTCCTCGGGAAAGGGCGAGGCCCTGGGCAACGAGCTTGGGGGTCTGGGGTTAACCGGATCGAACCGGGAAACGGCGGATATCGTGGCCTTCCGCGATGCCGCCATGGCGCGTTGGGGGCGGATCGACGCGGTGGTCAGTTCCGCCGGCCACGGGCCCCGGGCGCCGGTGCTGGAGCTTTCCGATGCCGACTGGCACGAGGGGCTCGAAGTCTACATGCTGGGCGCGGTCCGCGCCGCCCGCGCGATCGCGCCGGTGATGGAGGCGCAGGGCGGCGGGGTGTTCGTCAACATCTCCACTTTCGCGGCGTTCGAGCCGGATCCCGTATTTCCCACATCGGGCGTGTCGCGCGCGGGGCTTGCGGCCTTCACCAAGCTTTTCGCGGATGCCTATGCGGCGAAAAACATACGCATGAACAACGTCTTGCCCGGGTTTATTAACACGAAACCCGAGAAGGAGGAATTCCGCGCACGCATCCCGATGGGCCGCTACGGACATTCCTCGGGAGAGATCGCGGCGACGGTGGCCTTCCTCTGTTCGGACGGGGCGGGATACATCACGGGCCAGAACATTCGGGTCGATGGCGGGATCACGCGGTCGGTCTAGGCAGGGGGCACATGGGGTTCGAGATCAGGCAGAAGGGTGACGGATTCCTGTTCATGGGGATCGGTGCGGGCGATCACCGCGCGCGCCGGGGCGTCGAACGGGTTGAACGGCAGATGCGGCGTGTGGGCGGGGATATAGAGCATGTCGCCAGCGGCCAGCTCCATCCGGTGTTCCAGCGTATCGCCCCAGTACATCACCGCCCGGCCGTCGAGCATGTAGATCGCGGTTTCATGGGCGTCATGCTTGTGGGCCTTGGCGCGGCCACCGGGAGGGATCGTCAGAAGATGCATGCAAATCGCGCCGGAACCCGTTGTTTCTCTTGCGATTCCCTCGAAATAATCAAAACCCTGCTTGCCGCTGTAGGTGGGTTCTGGTCTGACGATCTGGCATTCGGGCATCGGGGCCTCCGGGGGATGGGAACGTGACGGGCGAAGCATTGCAGGAAACGCAGGCCGCGGCGAGGAAAACCGTGGTCGAGGCGTCGGGGCTCGACCTCACCTTCCAGACCAACGATGGGCCGGTGCAGGCCCTGTCGGACGTGAACCTGACTGTAGAGGCGGGGGATTTCGTATCCTTCATCGGACCGTCCGGTTGCGGGAAGACGACGTTCCTCAGGGTCGTCGCCGCGCTCGAGCATCCCACCGGCGGCAGCATCTCGGTGAACGGCGTCAGCCCCGACGAGGCGCGCCGTGCGCGGGCCTACGGCTATGTATTCCAGGCTGCGGGGCTTTACCCGTGGCGGACCATCGGCAAGAACATCCGGCTGCCGCTCGAGATCATGGGATACGGTCGGGCGGAGCAGGACAAGCGGGTGAAGGACGTTCTCGAACTCGTTGATCTTGCAGGATTCGAGAACAAGTTTCCCTGGCAGCTGTCGGGGGGCATGCAGCAGCGCGCCTCGATCGCGCGGGCGCTGGCCTTCGACGCCGATCTGCTTCTGATGGACGAACCCTTCGGGGCCCTGGACGAGATCGTGCGCGACCGGCTGAACGAAGAGCTTCTGCGGCTCTGGGGCCGGACGGGGAAGACGATGCTTTTCGTGACCCATTCGATCCCCGAGGCGGTCTATCTCTCGACGAAGATCGTGGTGATGAGCCCCCGGCCGGGGCGGATCACGGATGTGATCGAAAGCCCGCTGCCGAAAGAGCGCCCGCTCGATATCCGCGACAGTGCGGCCTTCATCGAGGTGGCGCACCGGGTGCGCGAGGGGCTGCGCGCGGGGATGGGCGATGAGGTCTGAGCGGGGTCAGCGCACGGTCCGTTACCGCCGAAACCCCGTGTACACCGGGCGTACACAGGACGTACACACCGCGTACACCGGCTGTGCGACAGCGGCGATCTTCACGAAGGTTCACAAAGGTTTAAGCGTGCCATGGCGGTGAGCGATGCTGTCAGACCATCGGCCACGGGAAACGGCGTGCGGCGGGCGCGCCCCGAAGACGCGGCGCGGTGTGCGGCGATCCTGAACCGGTGGATCGACGACCGGGACTGGATGCCCCGGGTTCATACCGAAGCGGAGGTCGAGGCCTTCTATCATGACGTCGTCTTCGCGCGCCGGGAGGTGTGGGTGATCGGCGATCCGGCGGCGGGGTTCATGGCGCTCGACCGTGAGGCCGATGTGGTCACCGCGCTTTACGTGGCCGGGCCGGGGCGCGGTTTGGGGCGCAGGCTTCTGAACCACGCCAAGGCGGGGCGGGCGACGCTGGAGCTTTGGACCTTCGTGGCGAACAAGGGCGCGCGCCGGTTCTATGCGCGCGAAGGCTTCACCGAGATCCGCCGGACGGAAGGCGACAACGAAGAAGGCCTGCCGGACGTGCTTCTCAGGTGGGAGCGGGACCGGTGACCCGTATCCTGCCGATCCTGACGGTCGTCGCGGCGATCCTGGCGCTCTGGTACGCCGCCGTCGGGCCGATGAACATTCACGGCGCGGTGGAGCAGGCGGCGCGGGACGGCATGGCCGTGACCCCCGAAACCCCGGCGGAGCGGCGGGATATGGGGGGCATCGCGCTTTTGCTGAAGAACCCCGATGCCGTGCCGGGGGCCTATGCCCAGGAACGGCCGCGCCTGCCCACGCCGCACCAGGTGATCGCGGAGCTTTGGGACACGACCGTCGAAAAGCGCATCACCTCGAAACGGAGCCTCGTCTATCACGGCTGGATCACGCTGTCGGCCACGCTTCTGGGCTTCGCGATCGGGACGGGCGCGGGGATCCTCCTGGCGGTGGGCATCGTGCACAACCGGGCGATGGACATGTCCGTCATGCCCTGGGCGATCGCGAGCCAGATGGTGCCGATCCTGGCGATTGCGCCGATGATCATCGTGGTCCTGAATTCCATCGGGTTGCAGGGGCTGGTGCCGAAATCGATCATCTCGGCCTACCTGAGCTTCTTCCCGGTCGTCGTGGGCATGGTGAAGGGGCTGAGATCGCCCGACGCGATGCAGCTCGATCTTCTGAAAACCTACAATGCGAGCCCGGCAGAGGTGTTCTGGAAGCTGCGGCTTCCGGCCTCGATGCCCTATCTCTTCACCTCGCTGAAAGTGGGGATCGCCGCATCGCTGGTGGGCGCGATCGTCGGCGAACTGCCCACGGGCGCGGCCGGCGGGCTTGGCGCGCGGCTTCTGGCGGGAAGCTATTACGGGCAGACGATCCAGATCTGGGCGGCGCTCTTCGGCGCGGCGGTGCTGGCGGCGGCGATGGTGGGCTTCGTGGGGGTCCTGCAGCGGATGACGCTTCGGCGGATGGGGATGGAGCGGTGAGGCGGGCTGCTGGGGCGCGGGAGGTCCCGGATCAGGTCCGGGACGCGGGCAGGGGGGCTGTCTGCCCCCCCTTGGCCTCCGGCCAATTCCCCCCCGAGGATATTTCCGGCCACATGAAGGGAGGGGGCGCGTGAGCGGGGTAATGGCACAGCGCGGGCTTCTTATCGGCGGCGCCGTGATCCTGGCGGGCGCGGCGCTTGACTGGCGGCTTGGCGTGATCCTCGCGATCTGGGTGGGCCTGTGGCTTCTGAACGTGGCGCTGGCGAACCGGGGCGGGCCGGCCGCGCGCTGGATCGTGCCGGTGATCTTCGGCGCGACGATCCTGATCCTCTGGGAGGCGGTGGTGCGGCTTTACGGCATCCCGCTCGCGCTTCTGCCCGCGCCGAGCGTGATCGCGCGCGCCTTCGCCGAGAACACCCATATCCTCTGGGCAGATTTCGTGCAGACCTTCGTCAAGGGCGCGCTGTCGGGCTTCGCCATCGGATCGGGCGCGGCGATCCTGATCGCGATCCTCGTCGACCGTTCGCCCTTCCTGCAGAAGGGCCTTTTGCCGGTCGGCAATTTCGTGGCCGCGCTGCCGATCATCGGCACGGCGCCGATCCTTGTCATGTGGTTCGGCTTCGACTGGCAATCGAAGGCCGCCGTCGTCGTGGTGATGGTCTTCTTCCCCGTCCTCGTGAACACCGTGCAGGGGCTGAAGGAAGCCAGCCAGATGCAAACCGACCTGATGCGCACCTATGCCGCGGGCTACTGGCAAGCCCTGTGGAAGCTGAGGCTGCCCGCCGCGATGCCCTTTGTTTTCAACGGGCTCAAGATCGCATCGACCCTGGCCCTGATCGGGGCCATCGTTGCCGAATTTTTCGGCTCGCCCGTGGTGGGCATGGGCTTTCGCATCTCGACGAGCGTCGGCCAGCTTGCGCTCGACATGGTTTGGGCGGAAGTTACAGTCGCCGCGATCGCGGGAAGCCTGTTTTACGGATGTGTCGCGCTCGCCGAACGGTGGGTGACGTTCTGGCACCCGTCGCAGAGATAAAAACCAAGGGAGTGAAACCATGAAGACAGTAATCGGTGCAGTCGCGGGCCTCGGCCTGATGACAGGGGCGACCTGGGCCGCCGACGAGGTGACGCTGCAGTTGCAGTGGGTCACCCAGGCGCAGTTCGCGGGCTATTACGTGGCCCTCGACAAGGGCTTTTACGAGGAAGAGAACCTCGACGTCACGATCCAGCCCGGCGGCCCCGACATCGCGCCGCCGCAGGTGCTGGCGGGCGGCGGCGCCGACGTGATGCTGAACTGGATGCCGTCCGCTCTCGCCGCGCGGGAAAAGGGCGTGCCGGTCGTGAACATCGCGCAGCCCTTCAAGTCGTCGGGCCTGATGCTGACCTGCTGGAAGGATACCGGGATCACGGGGCCCGAGGATTTCAAGGGCCGCACCATCGGCGTCTGGTTCTTCGGCAACGAATACCCCTTCCTGAGCTGGATGAGCCAGGAAGGCATTCCCACGGATGGCGGCGAGAACGGGGTGACGGTTCTGAAGCAGGGCTTCAACGTCGACCCGCTGTTGCAGCGGCAGGCCGACTGCATCTCGACCATGACCTATAACGAATACTGGCAGGTGATCGATGCGGGTGTGTCGCCCGACGAGCTTGTGACCTTCAAGTACGAGGATATGGGCGTCGCCACGCTGGAAGACGGGATCTACGTGCTGGAAGAGAACCTTGAGGATCCGGCCTTCGTCGACAAGATGGTGCGCTTCGTGCGGGCCTCGATGAAAGGCTGGAAATATGCCGAGGAGAACCCCGACGAGGCGGCGGAAATCGTGCTCGACAACGACGACACGGGCGCCCAGACCGAAACCCATCAGAAGCGGATGATGGGCGAGATCGCGAAGCTGACGGCGGGGTCGAACGGCGCGCTCGATCCGGCGGATTTCGAGCGGACGGTGTCGACGCTTCTGGCCGGCGGCTCGGACCCGGTGATCACGGCGGAGCCGGTGGGCGCCTGGACGCACACGATCACCGACCAGGCGCTGAACTGAGCCCTGTGAAGATCTGACGCGACGCCCCGGGGATGTCTTCGGGGCATGGTCGCCCGTCAAAACAAGCTAGGGGCGCGGTCGGGAGGCCGCGCCCCAATGCATCTCGGGACAGAAGGGCGCGGGGGGTGATGCAGGTCTGGGTTTCGTCTCAGACCCCGGCGCGCGCCCGGCGCCGTGGTATCGGGGCGTCTCTTACTGCGCCGCGAGGGCGGCGGCCGTCTCGTCGGCCGCATCGGCCTCGAGCAGTTCGGCCGTCTTCAGAAACGTGTCGAGCTGTTCGATATCGGCTTTCAGGGCTTCGACATCGTCGAGAAGTTCCTGGCGGCGCTTTCGGGCATGGCTCAGAATATCGATCACTGGTTCATCCTTCCACTCTTACACTGGCGGAGGCTTTGCGCCTTCCTGACTTCAGAGATCGTCAAGGATTGTGATCGGATTCGGGCAGGCGCTGAGGTTCTTTCGCGGCCATTTCGCCGGGAAGCGTGATCTGGGTCTCACAGGGTGCGCAGGGGTTGCCTGCGGGGCCGGGGGGAGGCGCTCAAAGCGCCTCCATCACCTCGTCGGAGATTTCGAAATTCGCGGTGACGCGCTGCACGTCGTCGTCGTCTTCCAGAACCTCGATCAGGCGCATCAGCTTCTGAGCGCCATCGAGATCAAGCTCGGTCGTCGTCATGGGCTTCCAGATCAGCTTGGTGGATTCGGCCTCGCCCAGTTCGGCCTCGAGCGCGGTGGACACCTCGTTGAGGTCGGTGTCGGCGGTGTAGATGATGTGCCCGTCTTCGGAGCTTTCGACATCTTCCGCTCCGGCCTCGATCGCGGCCATCATCACCGTATCCTCGTCACCCGCATCCGACGGATAGACGATCTCGCCCTTGCGTTCGAACATGAAGCTGACAGAGCCGGTTTCGCCCAGGTTCCCGCCATGCTTGCCGAAGGTCGACCGCACGGTGGAGGCAGTGCGGTTGCGGTTGTCCGTCATCGCCTCGACGATCACCGCGACGCCGCCGGGGCCATAGCCCTCGTAGCGGATTTCCTCGTATTCATCGCCCTCGCCGCCGGTGGCCTTGGCGATCGCGCGTTCGATGTTGTCCTTGGGCATCGACTGCGACTTGGCTTCCTTCACCGCAAGGCGCAGGCGGGGGTTCTTGTCGGGATCGGGATCGCCCATCTTGGCGGCGACGGTGATTTCCTTCGACAGCTTGGAAAAGAGCTTTGAGCGTGCGGCATCCTGCCGGCCCTTGCGGTGCTGGATGTTCGCCCATTTGGAATGGCCTGCCATGGCGTCCTCGGTGTCTCGTGACTGGTTCGGGCTTCCTATATTGCACGGAAGCGCGGGGCTTCAAGCCGGTGCGAGCCAGCCTTTGTAATGAACGAGGGGCGCGCCCCAGGGCAGGGCGAGGCGAATGTCGAAGGTGAAGCGCCCGCTCTCGACGGTTTCGGTGACATCGGAGACCGGGTTCAGGGCGGCGGGCAGGGGGATGCCGAGGAATTCCATGCGTTCGATGGTGATGGCGAGGCCCTTGGGCGTCGCGGTCAGGCGCGTCAGCGCCGTGAGCGGGCCGAAGCGTTCGCGGATCACCCCGGGGGTCTCCGGGGAAAGGGTGCTTTGGAAGCTGTGGCATCCGAAGCGGCGCGTCCAGATTTCGGCGGCGCCCTTCCGCTCCATGGTGACGGAAACGGGCGTGTCGTTCAGTGCGGGCGGAAAGCCCATCAGCCTGGCCAGAAGGCGGGCCGGAAACGACGTGCCCCGCGTGACGGTGGCGCGGCCTTCGAAGCGCTCGCGATCCCAGATGTCGTGGATCCGGCGGATCTCGGGCGGCAGCGCGGCCCAGTCCTCTGCAAGCGCCGCCTCGATCAGGCGGGGGCTCGCCTCTTCCGCCCGGCGGCAGGTGATCGCGAAGCGGGACAGGGCGGCTTCCGCCATGTCCAGATCGAAGGCCTCTGTCGCGGGGCGGGCGCCGGGCGCGACGTCACCGCGCGCAATGCGGGTCACGGCGATCTCTGCTGGAATGGCCGGGATGTTGGGCCCGTCGCCCTCTTCGGCGATCAGCGTCCAGGTGCGGGTGAGCGGGCGGCCCGCCGCGTCGCGGCCCGAGACGGCAACCAGCATGCCGCCCCGGTCGGTGCCGAAGGGTTCGAAAAGCGCGGCGAGGCGGGTGAAAAGCCGCGCATGGCGTTCGGGGTAGCGGAGGAGGCCCAGCCGCGTTGCCCAGGCCACCGCCTGCACCCCGTAATGCAGGATCCCCAGTTCCAGCCCGGCGCGAAACCGGACGGAGCGGGCGGCGAACAGCCCCGGAAACAGCGCCAGATCGGGCGCGCCGATGGGGGCGGCGGGGCGGCGTATCCCCGCGCCGAGGTCGACGGTTTGCGACCGACACCAGGCCGGGGTCTCGACCCAGGCGCCACCGCGCCATTCCCGCAGGGGCCGGCCCGCCTGGGCCAGGATCGCGGCCACGACGGAGAGGCCCCTTGGCGCGCGGTTGCCCGGCAGGATGGCGGAAGAGATCAGCGTGATCTCGGACAGCCCCCCGGCCCCCCAGCGGGCCGCGGCGGCAGAGAGGGCGGGAACGGAGGAAAGGCCCGACAGCACGGTGCGGGACGCCGCGCGCGCCGCCTCGTCATGGGCCGTGATGCCTGCCGTGAATCCCGCGTCGTCCGACAGATCGAGGTAATGGGCCTTGTGGCGAAGCGCGGCCTCGACCGTGGCATAGGGGTGGTCGCCATAGCCCTGGAACGGCCCGGCGGCGTCGATCAGGATATCTGGGGCCTGCGCCCGCAAGGCGGCGTCGAGCGCGCCCGCGTCGCGCCCGTCGAGCGCGAGGGGCGACCCGCCGATCTCTGCGGCACGGGCGGCGGCCTTCTCGGGCGACCGGCCGGCGACGATGACATCGTGCCCCGCCGCGGCGAGAAACCGCGCCGCCCGGCCCCCGAAGACGCCATAACCGCCGAGAACGAGGATCTTCACAGGATCAGACGCTCCTGCACAGCCGGGTCGGGAAGGGTGCAGAGATCGACCCGGGCGGACAGGCGATACCGGTTCCGCGCGACCATCCCATATCCCCAGTCCTGCACCGGGCGCGGCAGGATGCAGAAGGCCGCAAGGGCCGCAGACCAGCCACCCAGATGCCCCCCCGTGCGGATGATCGCGTCAAGCGAGGTGTAGCCCCGGCCCTCGTCGATCAGCAGCCAGCTTGCCGGATCCCCGGGATCGAGCCCGAAATGGGCGAACAGCGCCGCGCCCAGCGGCGATTGCATCGGGATGATGCGGAACCGGCCCGCGCGGTCGTTATGGGCGATCCAGCGGGCCCCCTTGGCACAGAGGCCGCAGCGCGCATCCATCACGGTTCGCGGGCCGCCATCGTCGAAGGCGGGCACGGCGGGATCGTCGCGATAGGCGTAGGGGGCGCGGGGCGTCAGCTTCATGGGCGGCAATATGGGCCAGGTTCCGCGCCGGGACAGCGCGCCGATTGACGCGGGACGGGCAGGGCGGCACTGTCGGCGGGCGGCAAGAGGCAGCGTGCGTGACCCAGGACCAGATCATTCTCTTCAGCCTCTTCGGCGCGGTCTTCGCACTGCTCATCTGGGGGCGGTTCCGCTACGATCTCGTGGCCTTCGCGGCGCTCATGGTCGCGGTCGTCCTGGGCGTGGTGCCGGCATCCGAGGCCTTCGCGGGTTTCGGGCATCCCGCCACGCTTGTCGTGGCGCTGGTGCTCGTGGTGTCGGCGGGGCTCGTCCGGTCGGGCGCCGTAGGGCTGATCACGCGCACGATGATCGACGCGAACCGGGGGCTTCAGGGCCATATCGCGGTGATGGGCGGCGTGGGCGGCATCCTTTCGGCCTTCATGAACAACGTGGCCGCGCTCGCGCTTCTGATGCCCGTCGATATCCAGACCGCGCGGAAGGCGGGGCGCGCGCCTGGCGTGACGCTGATGCCGCTGTCCTTCGCGACGATCCTGGGCGGCATGGTCACGCTGATTGGCACGCCGCCCAACATCATCATCGCGGCGATCCGCGAAGACAGCCTGGGCGCGCCCTTCAAGATGTTCGATTTCGCGCCCGTGGGCGCGGTGGCGGCGCTGGCGGGCCTCGCCTTCGTCGCGCTGGTGGGCTGGCGGCTGATCCCCGTGGCCGACAGCGGGGCGGGGCAGGCCGAGCCCCTGTCGGATATCGCCGATTACATCGCCGAACTCGTGGTGCCCGACGGATCGAAGCTCGAAGGCACGCGGCTGCGCGAGCTTCATGGCACGGCGGAAGAAAACGACGTGGCGATCCTGGGCCTCGTGCGGGACGGCAAACGGCTTTACGGCACCCAGCGGAACGCGATGCTGAGGCCCGGCGACGCGCTGGTGATCGAGGCCGGGCCCGAGGCGCTGGACGAGTTCCGCTCCACCCTCTCGCTCGATTTCGCGGAGGCCAATGCGCTCGATCACCTGACGGCGGAGAACGCGGGCGTGAAGGCGATCGAGGTGGTCGTGCCCGAAGGCGCGCGCATCGCGGGGCGCACGGCAGAGGCGATCGGGCTCTCCTGGCGCCGCCGCACGGTGCTGATGGGGATCTCGCGCCGGGGCCGCAAGATCACCAGCCGGGTGCGCAAGACCCACGTGCAGCCGGGCGACATCCTGCTTCTTCTGGTGCCCGAAGGGGATGCGGCGGACGTGACCGACTGGCTCGGCGGGCTGCCCCTGGCCGACCGGGGGCTCGCGGTGACCGATGCCTCGAAAGTGTGGCTGGCGATCGGCATCTTCGGCGCGGCGGTGGCGCTGTCGGCCTTCGGTCTTCTCTACCTGCCGGTGGCGCTTGGCTGTGTCGTGGTGGCCTATGTGCTGACGCGGATCGTGCCGCTGTCGGAGCTTTACACCCACATCGAATGGCCGGTGGTGGTGCTGCTCGGTTCGATGATCCCCCTCGGCGCGGCTCTCGAGGCGGCAGGGGGCACCCAGCTTATCGCCGGATCGCTCGTGTCGCTGACCGAGGGCTGGCCGGCCTGGGCGGTGCTGACGGTTCTGATGGTGGTGACGATGACGCTGTCGGATGTGCTGAACAACACCGCCACCGCGATCGTCGCCGCACCGGTGGGGATCGGTATGGCCGGGGCGCTCGGGGTCAGCCCCGACCCGTTCCTGATGGCCGTCGCGGTCGCGGCCTCGGCGGCGTTCCTCACGCCCATCGGCCACAAGAACAACACCCTAATCCTCGGTCCCGGGGGCTACGGCTTCGGGGATTACTGGCGCATGGGCCTGCCGCTGGAGATCCTGATCATCGCGGTCAGCATCCCGACGATCCTGGTGGTGTGGCCGCTGTGAGGGCGGCAGGCGCGTGCCCGTTTGTCCGCCCCCAGACACATTCCCGCCATAGTGAAGCGGAAGTGATTTTGCATTAGGAATTTGGAATAAATGCAACAATGTCACAAGGTTAGCAGGCAGACAGACCGTTTCTCTACTTTCGGTTGAGCTTCGCCGCGGAACCGGGCAATCAGGCCGTGATGTTCGAGAGTAATGGCTTAGCCCTCGCCGCAGGGTTCTCCCTCGGTCTTAGCCTGATCATGGCCATAGGCGCGCAGAATGCCTTCATTCTGCGGCAGGGCCTGCGCAGGGAGCATGTCTTTGCCGTTTGCCTGACCTGCGCGCTCTCTGACGCGATCCTGATTCTCGCCGGTGTGGCCGGCTTCGGCTATCTGGTTGAGGCCGCGCCCTGGATCGGGCCGGCGATGACCTATGGCGGCGCCGTTTTCCTGATCGTCTATGGCGCGTTCAGCGCGCGGCGGGCCCTGTCCTCCGCAGTGGCGCTGGAGGCGTCCGAGACCAAGGCCGCCTCGCTTTGGCGGGCGCTTCTGACCTGCCTCGCGCTGACCTGGCTGAACCCGCATGTCTACCTCGATACCGTGGTTCTGCTCGGCTCGATCTCGACCCGCTACGACGCCCGGGCGCTCTTCGGGCTGGGCGCGGTGATCGCGAGTTTCTTTTTCTTCTTCTCGCTGGGTTACGGCGCGCGGATCCTCGCGCCGCTCTTCGCCAAGCCGATCGCGTGGCGCATCCTCGACGGGCTGGTCGCGCTGGTGATGTGGGTGATCGCCACGAAGCTGATCTTCTCTTGATAGGGAGCGCGTGTTCCGGTCTTCTGCGCCGGTGAGCGACACCCCGATCTCCGCGGCGAACCGACCGGTGGCCGGCATCTTCTGGATGGCCGTGACGGGTGTGATGTTCGTGGCCGTGGCGGCGGTGGTGAAACATGTGGGCGACCGGCTGCCCGCCCCGCAGATGGCGTTCATGCGCTATGGGCTGGGCCTCGTCTTCCTGATCCCGATGATCCGCCCGATGCTTGCGGCGGGGCTGACCCGGCGGCAGGCCGGGCTGTTCACCGCCCGCGGCGCGGCGCATTCGGTGGGCGTGATGCTGTGGTTCTACGCGATGACCCAGATCACCATCGCCGAGGTGACGGCCATGAACTACATGGCGCCGATCTATGTCACGCTCGGCGCGGCGCTGTTTCTGGGCGAGGGGCTGGCTTTTCGCCGGATCGCCGCGGTGGCGCTGGCGTTCCTCGGCGCGATGATCATCCTGAGGCCCGGGTTCCGCGAACTCTCGCCCGGGCATCTGGCGATGCTGGTGGCGGCGGTGTGTCTCGGCGGGTCGTATCTTCTGGCGAAGCTTCTGTCGGGCGAGGCCTCGGCGCCGGTGGTGGTGGGCTGGCTGTCGGTGACGGTGACGATCGGGCTTCTGCCCGTGGCGCTGGCCGTCTGGGTGCCGCCGACGCTGACCGAAAGCGCCTGGATCTTCCTGGTCGCGGTCTTCGCGACGGCGGGCCATTACACCATGACCCTCGCTTTCGCCGCGGCCCCCGTGACGGTGACGCAGCCGGTCGCCTTCCTGCAGCTCATCTGGGCGGTGACGATGGGGGCGGTGTTCTTCGGCGAGGTGCTGGACGGCTGGGTGATCCTCGGAGGTACGGTGATCCTCGGATCGGTGAGCTTCATCACCTGGCGGGAACATGTGCTGAAGCGGCGGGCGACGACGCCGGCGGTGGCGGCGACCAAGGTCTGACATCCCGAGCATTTCAAATCCGGGCGGGCGCGTCTGCGGCGCGTTTCCGGGCCGCGCCGTGTCGCCAGGTTTTTATTGACTGACCAGTCAATCAAGTTCATAACCGCCCATCGTTCAACTTGGGAGGCGGGCATGCCCAGAACCGGGATGGAGCCGATACGGCGCAAGGCGCTTGTCGATGCGGCAATCGTCGAAGTGGGCGCGCATGGCGCCCATGCCGTGACCGTGGGCGCGATCGCCCGGCGGGCGGGCGTGTCGAGCGCGCTGGCGCATCACTATTTCGGCGCGAAATCCGATCTTCTGACCGCCGCCATGCGCCGGATCCTTGGCGATCTGGGCCAGGCGGTGCGGGCGGAACTGGCGCGTGCCGGAACGCCCGAGGAACGGGTGCGCGCGGTGATCCGGGCCAGCTTTGCCGCGCCCAATTTCCGCGACGAGGTGATTTCCGCCTGGCTCAACTTCTATGTCTCGGCCCTTAGCGAGGCGCAGGCGGCGCGGCTTCTGAAGGTCTATCACCGGCGGTTGCATTCCACGCTCGCCCATGCGCTCAGGCCCCGCTTCGGCGCGGGGGCGCATCAGGCGGCGGAAACGCTCGCCGCGCTGATCGACGGGATCTATATCCGCGCGGCCCTCGGCGATGGCGGGCCGGAACCGGAAGCGGCGACGGCGCTCTGCCTCGGCGTCTATGACGCGATGATCGGGGAGGCGCGCCATGGCTGAACCCCGGAAAGCGGATTACGTGATCGTGGGATCGGGATCGGCGGGGGCCGCGCTGGCCTATCGTCTGGGCGAGGCCGGGCATTCGGTTCTCGTCGTCGAATATGGCGGCAGTGATGCGGGGCCGCTCATTCAGATGCCCGGGGCGCTCAGCTACCCGATGAACATGGCGCATTACGACTGGGGTTATGCGACCGAGCCCGAGCCCGGTCTTGGCGGGCGCCGGCTGGCCTGCCCGCGGGGCAAGGTGATCGGCGGATCCTCGTCGATCAACGGGATGGTCTATGTGCGCGGCCATGCCGGCGATTTCGCCCATTGGGCGGAAAGCGGGGCCAGGGGATGGGATTACGCCCATGTGCTGCCCTATTTCCGGCGGATGGAACAGTGGCACGGTGCGGGCGACGGGGGGGATCCCTCGTGGCGCGGGACGGACGGGCCCTTGCACGTCTCGCGCGGGCCGCGGGCGAACCCGCTGATCGGGGCCTTTCTGAAGGCCGGGCAGGAGGCGGGCCACCCTTACACCGCCGATTACAACGGCGCGGTGCAGGAGGGTGTGGGCCCCTTCGACACGACGATCTGGCAGGGGCGGCGCTGGTCGACGGCGAATGCCTATCTGCGGCCGGCGGTGGCGCGGTTCGGCGTGAAGATCCTGCGCGGGCTCGCAACGCGCGTCGTGATCGAGGAGGGCCGCGCGCGGGGCGTGATGCTCCGGACCCGGGAGGGCGAGATCCGGATTGATGCGACCCGCGAGGTGATCCTCGCGGCGGGCGCGATCAACAGCCCGAAGCTTCTTCTGCACTCGGGGATCGGCCCGGGGCGGGCGTTGCAGGCGCTTGGAATCGAGGTGGTCGCGGACCGGCCCGGGGTGGGGCGGAACCTGCAGGATCACCTGGAAGTCTACGTGCAGGCGGCCTGCCGCGAGCCGGTGTCGCTTTACAGTTACTGGAACCTCTTCGGCAAGGCGCGGGTGGGGGCCGAGTGGCTGTTTCGGAAGTCCGGGCCGGGGGCCACGAACCAGATCGAGGCGGGGGCCTTCCTGCGCTCTTCGCCGGAGGCCGAGTATCCGGATGTGCAGTTCCATTTCATCCCGATCGCGGTGCGCTATGACGGCAAGGCTTCGGCCCAAGGACACGGCTTCCAGATCCACACCGGGCCGATGCGGTCGGAGGCGCGGGGGCACATCACGCTCAGCACCCCCGATCCCGCCGCGCCGCCGTCGATACGCTTTAATTATATGACCGCGCCGGAGGATTGGCGCGACTTCCGGCGGGCGACTCGGATGGCTCAGACGGTGCTGCGGCAGCCGGCGTTTGCGCGGTATTTCGATCACGAGATCCAGCCGGGGGTGGAGAGCGACGAGGGGATCGACGCCTTCGTGCGCGAGCATGCCGAAAGCGCCTATCACCCCTGCGGGGCCTGCCGGATGGGGGCGGCGGACGATCCGATGGCGGTGGTGGATCCGGAAACGCGGGTGATCGGGGTTCGGGGGCTAAGGGTTTCTGACAGCTCGATTTTTCCGCGCATCACCTATGGCAATCTCAACGCGCCCTCGATCATGGTGGGCGAGAAGGCGGCGGATCACGTGCTGGGGCAGGGCATGCTCGCCGCGGACGAACGGGTGCGGGAGCGGGTGGCGGAACCGGCCTGAGCTGGGGGGCCTGCGCACGGTGGGTTAACCGGGTTTGCGGCCGGAAACGGCCGTGTGCACCCGGCGTACACAGGGCGTACACCGGGCGTACACAGAAAATGCACGACATCGGGATCGGGCGGTTTCTGAACCGGGCGTACGGTTCGGAACTGATAGCGAGTCTCTACTACCGGGTGAGATGATAGCGAGTCGCTATTACTTTCGCTGGCCCGGGACGAGGGGCGCAGCCCCGCCGGGCCAGCGCATGCCCGTTCCGGCGGGCAGGCGCTATTGCGCGGGGATCTTGCCGCTCTGGGTCCTCCGGGATTGCGGGATAAAGCGCGCCGCGCGGAGGTTGGGAGCGCCTGCCCACGGGCATGCACTGGCCCGGCTTGTCGCGAGGGACCGGCAGGGCGGTGCCCGGCCCGGGACACGGGGCGCAGCCCCGCGAAGAAAACCCTTCGACCTTTCCCCGCGATGTCCTAGGTCCCCGCGCATGACCGATCTTCATTCCCGCACCGCCCTTCCGCCCGCCCTGCGTGTTCTGGCCGAGACGCTGCCGCGCGCCGACTGGGAGGCGCATGCGAATTTCGACGGGCTGACGCGGTTCTGGATGAACCGGCACCTGATGTTCCGCGAGGTGCTCGACCGGATGCGGACGGGCACGGAGGCGCGGCTGGATCAGGGCCTCGATCCGCAGCGCCATGCCGCCGAGACGCAGCGCTATGCCTCGTTCTTCCTCAATGAGCTTCACGGCCATCACATGATCGAGGATCAGCACTACTTTCCGCAGCTCATGCGGCTCGACAAGCGGCTGGAGGCCGGGTTTCAACTGCTCGATGCCGATCACCACGCGCTCGACGCCGATCTGCATGCGCTGGCCGAGACGGTGAACGGCTATCTTCAGGGCTGGTCGGCACCCGATGCGCAGGACAGGGCCGGGGCGCTTCTGACCCATCTGCAGGGGTTCGGGGTCTTCCTCGACCGGCACCTGACGGACGAAGAAGATCTGATTGTTCCCATTATCCTGACCCACGCCCCCGATATGCACTGACCGCGACGTCGCGCCGCCCTGCGTTTGCCGCATTCGCTGGGCTGAATGCGGCCCATGGTGAGAGGATTTCTGACTGCGCTGGCGCTTGCCGTGGCCGGGGCGGCCTGGGCGGCGGAACCTGTGACGGGCGACGTCGCGGTGATCGATGCCGATACGATCCGCGTGAACGGGGTGACGATCCGCCTGCACGGGATCGACGCGCCCGAGCGCGACCAGACCTGCCGCCTTGACGGGCGCGACTGGGCCTGCGGGCGCTGGGCGACGGACGCGGCGCGGGCGGCCTTCGAGGGCGCGCGCGCAAGCTGCACGCCGCTGTCGACCGACCGGCACGGGCGGACGGTGGCGCGCTGCCGCGTGAACGGCGACGACATGGCAGACCGGATCGTGCGGATGGGGCTGGCGGAGGCCTATCTGCGCTATTCGCGCGATTACGTGGATGCCGAGAAGGAGGCGGCGCTCGCGCGGCGCGGCATCTTCGCCTCCGATTTCGCGGCCCCCGAGGATCACCGCGCCGCGGCGCGGGCCGCGACGGATCAGCCGCCGCCGGGGCGCTGCGCGATCAAGGGCAACATCACCAAGAACGGGCGGATCTATCACATGCCCGGGCAGGAGCATTACGCGCGCACCCGGATCTCGGAAGGGAAGGGCGAGCGCTGGTTCTGCTCGGAGGCCGAGGCGCGCGCCGCAGGCTGGCGGAAGGCGCGGCGCTGAGGCATAAGCGGGCGGTCATGGGCGACCTCTCGGCTTTCATCATCCATCTCGACCGGGCGACGGACCGGGCCGCGCATGTGGCGCGGATGATCGCGGACCTGCCGGTGCCGGGCGAGGTTCTGCCGGCAGTCGATGCGCGGGCCGCCCCGGCGGGCGAGATGGCGCGCCATGCGCCCGGGGCGCCGCTCGACCCGGCCTATCCCTTTCCCTTGTCGGACACCGAAGTGGCCGTCTTCCTGAGCCACCGTCGGGCCTGGGGCGAGATCGTTTCGCGCGGGCTGCCGGCGGCGCTGGTGCTGGAGGATGACGTGGCGCTTGACCTCGCGCTTTTCCCGCAGGCGCTGGCGCTTGCCCGGGGCCGCGAATACGCCGTCGTGCGCCTGCCCCAGAAGGACCGCGAGCGGGGCGAGACGCTGGCCGAGGCCGCGGGCGCGCGGCTGATCCGGCCCGTGGAGGTGGCGCTTGGCATGCAGGCGCAGCTTGTGGGGCGCGGCGCGGCGGCGCGGCTTCTGGCCGCGTCGGAGACATTCGACCGGCCGGTCGACGTGTTCCTGCAGATGACCTGGGTGCACGGGGCGGATGTGCTGAGCGTCTGGCCCACCGGGGTCAGGGATATCTCCGCCAGCCTCGGGGGCAGCACGCTGAAGAAACGCAAGGGCCTGGGCGCGCGGCTTTCGGCCGAACTCGGCCGTGCGCGGTTCCGGCGGCGTATGGCCGATCTCGCACGCCGGGCGGGGCGCGGCGGATAGGCTTCTGGACCTTTGCCGCGCTCTGCGCCATTACAATGGGCAAGAGGCAGTCGGGAAACGCACCATGGGCCTGATCAACACACTTCTTCGCGCCGTCACCTGGTGGAACGGCCAGACGATCGGAACGCAGATCTTCACCGCCCGGAAGGGCGTGAAGGTGGGCGAGGACGCGGAAGGCAACATCTTCTACCAGACCAAGGACGGGGCGCGCCGCTGGGTGATCTTCAACGGCGAGGCCGAGGCCAGCCGGGTGTCGCCCGAATGGCATGGCTGGCTGCATCGCACCTGGGACGAGCCGCCCACGAAGGCGCCGCTTCCGCGGAAACCCTGGGAGAAGGAGCACCTGGAGAACCTGACCGGCACGCCGCGCGCCTATGCGCCGCCGGGCTCGATCCGCAGGCCCGATCCCGCGCCGCGGCGCGATTACGACGCCTGGTCGCCGGAGTAAGCCGCCCATGTCGAGCCATGTTTCCGAAGTCGTCACCGGCGGTGTCGTCGTGGCCGCCGCCGTGGGCTTTCTGGTTTATGCGAGCCAGTTCGACGGGCTGGGCGCGCAGGGGGGCACCTATCCCCTGAGCGCGAGCTTCCGGTCGGCCGAAGGCGTGACGGTGGGCACCGATATCCGGCTTGCGGGGGTGAAGATCGGGACGGTCACGGGGCTGGAGCTTGACCCGGCGACCTACCGCGCGGAGGCGACCTTCGCGATCCGGGACGGCATCGAACTGCCCGACGACACCTATGTGAGCGTGGCCTCGGAAGGGCTGTTGGGGGGCACGTTCATCGAGATCTCGCCCGGCGGATCGCAGTTCACCTATGGGCCGGGGGACGAGATCCTGGACACCGAAAGCTCGGTCTCGATCATCTCGCTTCTGCTGAAATTCGTCTCGGGCGGGGAGGAATGAGGCGCCTGGCGCTGCTCCTTCTGGTTCTGGCCGCCCCTGCGGCGGCGCAGAATTTCGGAGTGACGGAGGAGAGCCAGGTGCTGTTGCCCGATTTCTCGGAGCCGGTGCTGGACGCCGATGGCAACGAGATCATCGGCGGCGGGATCGTCGTTGAGGAGCTTCAGCCGATGCAGAGCGAGACGCTGAGCCTCGCCCGCCCGCGCCAGGCGCCGGTGGTGCGGGTCGAGCCGGCGGAGACGGCCGTTCTGCGGAGCCTCGACAAGGTGACGGGGATCGTGAAGGACCTCGAACTGAGCCCCGGCGAGACGGCGGCGGTGGGGCGGCTGACGGTTGCGCTGAAGGAATGCCGGGTGCCGGCGGGGAACCCAACGGGCGATGCCTATGCCTATCTGACGGTGACGGCCGAGGGGCTCGACGCGCCCGCCTTCAGCGGCTGGATGGTGGCGTCGAGCCCGGCGCTGTCGGCGCTCGATCACCCGCGTTACGACGTCTGGGTCATCCGCTGCAGGATGAGCTGAGGGGCCGGCACGGGCCCCGCTTCCGTGAAATCGGCCTGGTGCCGGAGTGCCTCGGCCAGCCGCGCGTGATAGGCCGCGCGCGGGATCTCGATCGCGCCGAGGCTGGCGAGGTGGGGGGTGAGGAACTGCACGTCGAAGAGGGTGTAGCCGGCCTGTCGCAAGCGATCGACGAGGTAGGCCAGCGCCACCTTGGAGGCGTCGCGGGCGCGGGAGAACATGCTTTCCCCGAAGAACGCCGCGCCGAGGGAAACGCCGTAGACGCCGCCTGCGAGCGTTTCGCCCTGCCAGACCTCGAGCGAATGGGCCGCGCCCTCGGCATGGAGATCGAGATAGAGCTGGCGAATGGCCGGGTTGATCCAGGTTTCGGGGCGGTCGGCGCAGCCGTCGATCACGCCGGCGAAATCGGTGTCGGTGGTGATCGTGAAGGTGCCGCGCCGGATCGTGCGGGCGAGGCTTTTCGAGATGTGGAACCCGTCGAGCGGGATGATGCCCCGATCCTGCGGATCGACCCAGAAGAGATCGGGATCGTCGCGGGTTTCGGCCATCGGGAAGATGCCCGAGGCATAGGCGTGGAGGAGCAGATCGGTCGTGAGGGCAAGGTCGCGCATGGCCGGGCCAGACTAGCGCCGATGGCGTGGGGGGAAAACGCGGATTTTTCGGGGGGGGCTCGCTTCTTGTGGGGGGGCGATTGTCTCGCAGGGGGCGGGGCTTCCGAGGCAGTGGCTGCCTGTGTGGGGGGAGGTCCCGGGTCGGGGCCTCGGGGGGCTTGCCTGGCGGGGCATTGATTTTGCGTGAGTGGCGGGGTGTCGGGCCATGTCCCGGAGGCCCTGGCTGCCTGTGTGGGGGGAGGTCCCGGGTCGGGCCCGGGACGGCGTATGTTCTGCGCGTTGGCGCT
Source organism: Ovoidimarina sediminis (assembly GCF_032586175.1). Lineage (NCBI taxonomy): Bacteria > Pseudomonadati > Pseudomonadota > Alphaproteobacteria > Rhodobacterales > Roseobacteraceae > Ovoidimarina > Ovoidimarina sediminis. Next base: position 28 of record NZ_JAWHTE010000016.1, on the reverse strand, counting down.
CGGGTGGCGGGGTTTTTGTGCTGTGCGG